>NZ_CALKTQ010000174.1 GCF_937997465.1 uncultured Campylobacter sp.
CATGCAGGTTAAAGCCGATAAAAAATATAATCACGCCTGCGTAAAATAGCGGTTTGTGCCCGAGCGAGAGTGCGAAAAGTCCGTAGCAAACGACGAAAAGCGAGACGCCGATGACTAAAATTTGCTTTGTTATGCGCTTTGTTTCGCCGATCGCGCCGCCTATGCCCATCGCGATAAAGCCAAACACCGTCGCGACCGAGTAGATACCGCTGAGGTCTTTTTTATCCATGCCAAAATACTTCACGATAGCGATCGGAATCACGATAAAGGCCGCCGACATCAGCATTTTTTGCATGAAGTTGCTGATGTTCATGAGTAGTAAATTTCTGTTTGAGAGTAGCTTTACGGCCGGCATTTTGGCCTGCGAATGCGTAAATTTAGGCTCCTCGCCCACGGCTGTGTATAAAAGCACGATACAAACGACCGTAACCGCGATCGAGAGGTAAAAGAGGCTTGAAAGGCCGTATTTGGCGCTCAGTATCGGCGAGAGTATCATAGAAAGCGTAAAGCTAATGCCGATAAACGCGCCCATCATCGCCATCGCGTGCCCGCGCACCTCCTCCTTGGTCATGTCGCTCATCAGCGCGATCGCCACGGCTCCTATCGCGCCCGCACCCTGGATAAATCTACCAAAAATCATCGTGTAGATATCAGTCGCCACCGCGCAGATCGCAGCTCCAACGATAAAGACGAGCAGGCCTATTAGCATCGAGTTTTTGCGCCCGAAGCGGTCCGAGACGTAGCCGAAAACCACCTGAAACGTGATCTGCGACATCGCGTAAACGCCGATGAGAACGCCGACTAAAAACTCGGTCGCCCCCTCAAGCTCGAGCGCGTAGACGCTGATAACTGGCAAAATGATAAAGAGTCCAAAAAACCTGCTGCCGATGATAAAAGATAAAGGTAATGCGCTTTTTACTATCATAAATTTTCCTTTTTAAAGGAGTGATTTTACCCGAATTTTGATAATACGTAAATTAAAGTCGAATTTGATAAAATGCGCGGGATAAAAATAGCATAGCGAAGTATTTTTTGGATTATTTTTACGGTTGCATAGATGAAATTTTGCGTAGGCTAGGCACGTAGCCTGCCGAGCAAAATTTTAGCAGGCTACGTAAAAAGAACCAAAAAGACAAGCTAGAAAAAGGAAAAATTTTGAAAATAGTTTTAGCCACTTCCAACTCCGATAAAGTAAAAGAGATCAAGGATTTTTTAAAAGATTACGAAATTTACGCATTGCGCGAAATTTGTGAGCCTTTTGAGATCGTCGAGGACGGCGCGACATTTGTCGCAAACGCGCTAATCAAAGCTCGCGCGGTGCATGCTAAACTGCGTGAGCTAAATTTGGCGGACGAGTTTATCGCGTTAAGCGACGATAGCGGCATCAGCGTGGAGGCTCTTGGCGGCAGGCCCGGGATTTACTCCGCGAGATTTAGCGATATGAACGAGCTGGGTCAGATAACGGGCAAAAGCGCGACCGATGCTAGCAACCGCGCAAAGCTGATCTCGGAGCTAAATGCGCTAAATTTAACCAGCTCGCCCGCGTTTTACACCGCTTGTATCGCGGTTAGCTCAAATTTGGGCGACTTTACGGCGCACGGCTTTATGCACGGAACTGCGATTTCCCAGGAGCGCGGCAGTAACGGCTTTGGCTACGATAGCCTCTTTATCCCCAAAGGCTTTACGCGCACGCTTGGCGAGCTAGACGACGCTACAAAGCTAAAAATCTCTCACCGCTCAAAGGGGCTTGAGCTCATAAAGTACGTGTTAAAGAGCCTTGATAGAAAATTTGGGCGCTAAATTTCAAGCGCTAAAGAAAAAACAAATTTGTGCGGCAAAAACCTGGCTAAATTTGCCGTCCCTTAACGCTAGCGCGGTATAATCGCGCAAATTTAAAATTTGAGACGAAGATGAATCTGGTTTTATTCGACTTTGACGGAACGATCACGCGCGACGACTCGCTGCTGGAGTTTATCGCCTACGTCGTGGGATTTAAGAAATTTTTTAGGGGGATTTTTTGGCTTTCGCTCGTTTTGATCGGCTATAAGCTAAAAATTTGCAGCAACAACTACGCTCGTAGGCGGCTGATGACTTACTTTTTTGCTGGCATGAGCTCGGATAAATTCGCTCAAATTTGTAAAAAATACTCAAACACGCACATTGAGGATATCGTGAAATTTTCCGCGATGGCAAAGATCGCCGAGTATAAAGCAAACGGCGACAAGGTCGTGATCGTGACGGCGTCGCTCGAGGACTGGCTAGCTCCGTGGTGCCAGGCACAGGGCATTGAGCTACTAGGCACTCGCATCAAGAAAAAGGGCGGCGTGATAACGGGCGAGATAGACGGCGCCAACTGCTACGGCGCGGAGAAGGTGCGCCGCGTGCGCGAGGCGTATGATACGGACGCTTTTGAGCGCGTGATTGCATACGGCGATAGCAGGGGCGATAAGGAGATGCTGGAGTTTGCCGACGAGGCTCACTATAGGGCGTTTGAGTGAGAGGGCTGGCGACTAAGAAAACTGCAAACTAGTCGTAAATTTAAAAGCTTTAAATTTGAGCACTTGCGCGGCAAAATTTAGAGGTTAGCGAGCTTTTGCGCGGGGTAAATCGGAGCGCACGGGCTGAAATTTGGCGCCGGAATGTTTGACCAAATTTGCTAGGCGCTTTTTAGTTAAGCTCAAATTTGTTCGTCCTTGCCGTAATGGCTCCAAATTTAATGCAGCTCATATAAATTTGACCCGGTGCGCGTTTAAACCGTGTTAGCGTAAATAAAAATAGCAAACGCGGCGCTATTTGTTTTAGCTTAAATTTTAGGTCAAATTTACAGCTTTTTTCTTTGTGAAAATGCGCCATTCTTGCGGCTCAAATTTGACCGTTAAATTTACCCGCAACCCCAAACGCCAAAACTCAAATTTAGCCCCAAATTTAGACCATTTTTAGCACTTCGACTATTTCGCCCTTTGCTATAAATTCGGTCTCTTTTGGGATGATTAAAAGCGCGGCGCCCCCTGTTAGGTTATTTACGATCGCCGAGCTACCAAGCTTCTTGCCGTCTAAATTTACGTAAATTTTGCCGTCTCGATTTATTAAATTTACCGCAGTAAATTCCAAAAACGGCGAGCGCTTTTTGTAGTCCTCGTCCATGATCGCCGTGATTTTGGGCTCGCTAGCGCCAAACCACGCGTTTAGCAGCACGCGCACGTAGAGCACGCACATCACCATCGCCGAGTACGGGAAACCCGGCAGCGCAAATATATATTTTTCGCCCGCTTTTGCGACCTTGATGTGGCGGCCCGGTTTGATCGCGGCGCCATCTATGATGATGTCGAAATTTTCACCCAGCGCGCCTTTTACGAAGTCGTAGTCGCCCATGCTGATGCCGCCGGTGGTGACGAGCACGTCGGCTGATTTTAGCGCGCGGACGATTGCGTCTTTTACGAGCTCGGCACGGTCGCGTACTATCTCGCACAGTACGGGTTCGCCGCCCATTTTGCGCACCATCGCCGCGATGCCTACGTGATTTGAGCTGTGGATCTGCGCGGCGTTTTCTAGCGGCTCTCCGAGGTCTTTTATCTCGCTTCCAGTCGCCAGTACTGCGACTCTGGGCCGCACAAATACGCTAACGTTAAAGATCCCAAGCTCGGCTAACAGCGCAGTCTCGGCGTAACCTATCGTCGCGCCTTTTTTGATTAGGATTTCGCCTTTTTTGTAGCTTTCGCCCACTTCGCGCACGGCAAAGCCCTTTGGTACGGGTTTTTTGATGAGGATTTTGCCGCCTGATACCTCGACGTTTTCGACAGGGATTAGCGTGTCGGTGCCTTCGCTCATTAGCGAGCCGGTGAAGGTTTTGACGCATTTTACGCCCCCCACCTTTAGCCCTTTATCGCTGCCCGCAGGCAGGTCGGTGATGAGCTCAAGCTCGCTCAAATCCTCTTGCCACGCAAACGCGTATCCGTCCATCGCAGAGACTGGCTTGGCGGGGTAGTTGTCCTGTGCCACGATATCTACGGCGATGCGGCGATCAAGTGCTTGTGTGAGAGTGACCTTTTCTACGCGGTCCCAAGGAGCCAGCGTAGAGCGTAAAATTTCAAGAGAGGCCTCGTAACTCATAAATTCTTTCATTTTTTATCCTTTTTGATTCCCCATAAATGACGGATTTCAAGCTTTAAAATTTTAAACCCGTTTCGGTTACGGACGACGAGTCCGCGCCCTCACGGATTAAAATTTTAAAGTTAAACTACGCCTATTATGTCTGGAATATTTCTACCGATTTTACTAAATTTAATCGTAAATTATGCTAATAAAGCATAGAAGTTTATTATTAAGCCTGCAAAAAGCGCACGAATTTAGTTATAATAACTCTCAAATTTAAGTAAAGGACAAGCTTTGAATCAAATCGCTAAAACGCCCCAAGACGTTGTCGCCTTACTCATAGAAAAAAGGAAAGAATTTGACGATCCGAAAGAATTTATCGTATCGTTCGGCAAAGACGAACTAGGCGAGTTTGAGAAGCTAAACGGCGATATGGATATGAAGGTCGGCGACTTGCTTAGTATGAGTCAAAGCGTGGGAAGCTCGGTCGGCGAGTCGCTAAAGTCGGTCAAAAAATACTCCGCCGAGCTTATAAAAGCAAGCGACAAGATGAAGGAGGGCGGACTGGGGGCGAAATTTATAAATTTCTTGCTCGGCAAAGACCTGGCCGCCGAACTAGCTAGCAAATATCAAAGCGTGTCAAGCTTGTTTGAAGAAATCACGGCAAATTTAAAACACTCCATAAACGTTTTAGAAGCTAGAAACGCAGAAATCTCCGAGAAGCAAAAGGAACTCTCGCTCATCATCGAAAGTCTAAAAGGCAAGATAGAAATTTTAAGCAAAACAGACGAGCTCATCGAAAATTTAGCGGCAAATCAAATAGACGAAGAACAGAAAAAATTTCTCCTCGAAGAGGCGCTATTTTACATCCGTATGCATTTGCAAAATTTGCAACAGGTGCTTGTCGTGATGCAGCAAAGCCTCGCAAACTACGCTACTATCAAGCACAATAACTCGCTTTTAAGTTTCGCCACGCAAAACACGATCACAACTAGCATCACGGCGCTAAAAACCAACGTCTATATCGCAAGTGCAGCACAAGAAGGCAAAAAGCAGCTAAAAGCGGTTTCTGAGATGGACAAGCTAGCTAGCGACGTTATCCTAAAAAATGCGCAGGACGTAAACGATACGGCAACAGACGTGATGGCAAAGGTTGCAGGCGGTGCGCTAGATAACCAAAACCTTGAAAAAGCGATAAATTTGATGATAGATTCGCTAGATAAGATAGAAAATTTCAAAAACGAGGCGCTGCCGAAGATGAAAGAAAATATCGCCAAAATATCGCAGATGAGTAAGACGCTGGGAAGCAAGGTAAATAAGCTCGAAAAGATCGAGCAAAGCGACGTGTATAGCATAGAGTAGAGCGGAGTAAAGGTCAAATTTGACCTCGCAAGCGGCAAAATTTAAAAACAAAAGGTAAAAGATGGATCAAATTTTAGAGCTTCTCGGCAATAACCTCATATTTTCCGTTCCGCTGGTTATCGTTGTAGTTTTCGCCTTGCTTGAGGTTATTTTGATGATGACCGGATTTTCAGCGCTTGAGCCGATAAACGGGCTATTTGACGGAACGGACGGCATAGATGCGCCCGGCGCCGAGTTGTTAGCTTGGGCAAATAAAGGCGGCGTGCCGAGTACGATTTTTTACGGGATTTTGCTTATGAGCTTCGGGGCGTGCGGGCTTTTTATCACCGGCGTTTTTTACGGCTCCGCCTCGCCTGCGTGGTATATGAGCGCGGTTATCGCTGTAGTTTCGTTTTTTATCGCTTTGACTTGGACTAGATGGGTGAGCTTGCTTGCGGCAAAGTACCTGCCTCAGGTGCAAACGTCGGCCTTTAGTAAAAAGGAGCTTCTTGGCTGCGAATGCGAAGTAAAGGACTATAAAATCACAAAAGAGCAAGGCGGAGACGTCAAGGTCACGGATAAAAACGGCAAGGAGCGTTTTGTCTTTGCGCGGGCTGCGGATGAAAACGAGCTTATAAAAGGCGATACCGCGCTCATCGTTAAAATCGATAAAAATAACTTTTACGTCAGGAAAAAATCATAAATTTAATCAAAGGAGAATAGTATGAACATTGACGGAATGACTTCTTTGGCCGTATTTGTCGGCATAGGACTCTTTTCTATCATCATTTTGGGTATCGTCTTTTCGAGGCTTTACCGAAAAACGACAAAGGAGCTTACGTTCGTGCGAACGGGCTTTGGCGGCGAAAAGGTCGTCGTAGACGGCGGCGCTTTGATACTGCCGATACTGCATGATTATATCGACATAAATATGCAGTCGATGAAGGTCACGGTAGCTCGTTCCAAAAGCGATAGCTTCATAACCAAAGACAGGATGCGCGTGGATATTACGGCTGATTTTTATATCAGAGTGGGCGAGGATAGAGAGTCTATCTCGCGCGCGGCGCAAACGCTGGGTAAAAAGACGATCGATCTGCGCGAGCTAACCGGGCTGATAGAAGGCAAGCTCATCGCTACGCTCCGCTCGGTGGCAAGCTCGATGGAGATGAAGGAACTACACGAAAAAAGGGATGAGTTTAGCTCACAGGTCAAAAATGCTATCGAAGCCGATCTATCTAAAAACGGCCTTCAACTAGAGTCCGTCTCTCTAACGTCGCTAGATCAAACGGCTAAAGAGTTTTTTAACGAAAACAACGCTTTTGACGCAGAAGGTTTAACAAGCCTAACCCAAACTATCGAGGAACGCAAAAAGCTACGAAACGATATCGAGCGCTCGACCGAGGTACAAATCGCGCAGAAAAACTATGAAACGCAGTCGGAGAAATTTGAAATCCAAAGAAAACAAGCCGAGGCCGAAGCCACGCAACAAACCAAGATAGCGAATTTCCAAGCCGAGCAAGAAGCGCTAAGAGCAAAAGAAGCCGAAAGTAGGCGCAAGGAGGCCGAAGAAGCCAAGATCGTCGCGAACAAAGCTATCGAAGAGGCGCAGATAAACAAAGCAAAGGCTATCAAAGAAACCGAGATCGAAAAGGAAAAAGCTCTCGAAATCGCCACTCAAAACAAAAACATCGAGATAGCCAAGAAAAATCAAGAAGTTGAAGAGGTCAGGATCGCCGCTCACAAAGCCATCGAACAGGCTGAAATCGAAAAGGCCAAAACCATAGAAACGGTGGAGGTGCAAAAGGCCAGAGTTGTCAAAGAAGCCGAGATAGAAAAGGAAAAAGTCATTGAGCTGGCAAATCAGAGCAAAAATATCGAAATCGCTAAAAAAGTCGAAGAAGAAGCCGTGGCTAAAACCCTAGCCAACGAGAAAAAGGCGCTAGAAGCCGCGTCGCTGGAAAAGATCAAAACCGCCTCCGAAATAGAACAAGCCGAACGTATCAAAAAGCTAGCTCTAATCGAAGCACAGCAAGACGCCGAGCAGCTATCTATCGAAAAAACCGTCGCCGCAAAGGCTGAAAAAGAGGCCGAGGAAAACCTAGCCGAAGCTGCCAAAATCAAAGCGATGGGCACAAGCGAAGCGCTAAAGATCAAAGCTACCGCAGAAGCCGAAGCCATAAAGATAACGGCTGAAGCCAACAGGCTAAACTACGAGGTCGAGGCTAAGGGTAAAACCGAGATAAATAACGCCGAAAACATCGTCTCGGCGGCGATTTTGGAAAATAGATTTAAGCTCGCCTTGATCGAGTTTATGCCGCAAATCATCGCCCAGGTCGTAAAACCCGCAGAGAAAATCGACTCTATCAAAATCGTGCAAATGGCGGGCATGGGCGGCGCAAATCAGGGCGGTGCGGGTTCAAATGCTAACGGCGGCGTTAGCAACGCTGGAGCATCTCTCTCCGATCAAATCGTAAATGCGTCTCTAAACTATAAAGTAAATGCACCGATAATCGACGATCTAATGAAACAAGTCGGCATCGATCTAAACGGCGGGATACAAAATATCGCCTCGCCCCTGCTGGACGGTTGCGAAAAAGCTAAAGACGCGTCAAATTTTAGCGCAAAAGAGACTGAGAAATTTAATGTAGCAAGCGAACAAAAAGACGGCAAGAAAAAGTAAATCTAGCCTCAAATTTGATTAAAGTTGTGTAAAGGGGCGGCACACTAGCGCGGTAAAGCCGGCTAAATTTGGCCGTCCTTTTTTACAATCAAAACAATAGCTGCTTTTTGTGGTTGTTTTTGGCATATTTTGAGCTGTCTGCACGGCTGTAAATTTAACATCTACAAATTTTAAACACGTTTAATATTTATGTAAATTTAACTGCTTAAGTTAAATTTTATATTCCCTTTCAAATTTGATTAAATCGCAAGCAAATTTTATTAATTTTTTATTTTAACATCAGTAAAATACAGCTTAAGAAATCGGGTCGATTTTACCTTTTCAAAGGACACTTCATGAATTTTTCAAACACAAAATGGTTTATCGCCTCAGGTACGGCGCTTGGCGCTTTAGGCGCATTGCTTGTGTATTTTGGCAACCCCGGCAACATGGGGGTTTGCGCGGCTTGCTTTTTGCGCGATACGGCGGGAGCGCTCGGCTTTCACCGCGCAGGAGTCGTGCAGTACGTGCGCCCGGAGATCATCGGGCTCATTTTGGGCGGCTTTTTAGCTAGCGTGCTTTGGACGAAGGAGTTTAGCGCTACCACGGGTTCGTCGCCTTTCGTGCGCTTTTTTCTCGGATTTTTCGCGATGATTGGCTGCCTCGTGTTTTTGGGCTGCCCGTGGAGGGCGTTTTTGCGTCTTGGCGGTGGCGATATGACGGCGATTGCAGGAGTCGTCGGTATTTTTGCGGGCGTGTGTGCGGGCGTATTTTTCAAAAAGCTCGGCTACGGCCTCACGCACGAGACTAAAACTCAGGCCGCGATAGGCGTTTTGCCGACGGTTATCGGTATTTTGCTGCTTGCTGCGCTTGCGTTTGGGCTAAAGCTCGGCGAAAACGGCGCGCTTTTTAGCTCTGCAAAGGGCCCCGGCTCCATGCACGCTCCGATCCTGATCTCGCTTGGATTTAGTATCGTCGTGGGCGCGCTAATGCACAAAAGCAAATTTTGTAGCGTAGGGGCGTTTGGTAGGCTTTTTAAAGGGGATTTCTCGATGTTTACTGGGATCATCAGTATCGTCGTTTTTGCCAGCATTGTAAATTTGGCGCTCGGGCAGTATAAATTCGGCTTTGAAGGCCAGCCTATCGCGCACAACGACGTGGTTTGGAACTTCCTTAGCATGACGCTAGCAGGGCTTTGCTTTAGCCTGAGCGAAGGCTGCCCGGGCAAGCATCTCGTGCAAATGGGCACGGGCAATCTAAGCTCGGTTATATTTGTCATCGGTATGGCGGCAGGTGCGGCCGTAGCGCATAACTTCTTGCTCGCTAGCTCTCCTAGCGCCATAACGGCAGCGGCTCCGTGGGCGGTAGCGATGGGGTTTGTTTTTGCGGTTTATGTGGGATTTTTCCATAAAAAAGCCGCTTGATTCCCCATAAACGACGGATTTCAAGCTTTAAAATTTTAAACCCGTTTCGGTTACGTATTTCATATACGCGCCCTAACGGGTTAAAATTTTAAAGTTAAACTACGCCTATTCTGTCTGGAATATTTGTCGTATATCTTGCTAAATTTATAAATTTGACATTTTCGCGGCGCGGGTCTCGGCGAGCGAAAGACGTAAATTTAACTTATATAAAAAGCGAGCTTGAATTTGACAAATTTGATGGCGGCTAAGAGTAAAAAGCAGGCTAAAACATAACCTAGCCTGCAAGAAATAAATCTTTTATCTAAAAAGTAGTCAAATTTGCTCGGCTCGTATACCAAACCAAAGCCGAGTCAATTAAATTTAGCCCAAAAGCCCCGCCCCTTTTATCGCTTGACTGCGCTCTTTTGCGTAGATGCGCTCGCCTCCTATGACGTCGTATTTCCAGATCGGCGCGTTAGCTTTAAAGTCCTCGACAAACTCATTTATCAGCCGCAAGGCGACCTTTCTTTGCGGGCTAACGACACCTGCGACATAGGAGCTCTCGTGTACCGGCACGTCTCCGCGAGAATGCGCGAAAAGTACGTATGCGCCCAGATCCTTTGCCTTTTGCTCCCAGCCCGCTAGCCATTTGCGCAGGATCGGCTCGTAGATGTCAAAGCTAAGCGCGCTGATGCCGCCTTCCTCGCGCACGATGCCGGTAAACGTGATGAGCGCGCCGCAGTTTTTGTCCTTAAACTCGTCGTACCAAGCGTTTGTGATCGCTTTGGCGTCGAGACTTCCATCAAATATCTGCATCTTAACCTCCGCAAACTGGCGGTAAAATGGAAATTTTATCCCCGTCTTTTAGCGGCGCGTCTAGCGAGCTTGCGATCTCGTCGTTTACGGCGACGGCGCAGATTTTTAGCCACTCGCCAAGCTCCTCGTATTCGCCTAGTTTTTCTTTTACTTCGCTTAAATTTGCCGCTTCCAGCTTTAAATTATTCATCTTTATCGGGCCCAAAAACTCGATTTCTACCATAAATTCACCTTTGAAATTAAATTTTTTTCTTGATTTTACTTAAAAAAATATTTAGATATACTTACGCCAAATTTTAAACGAAAGAGCCCTAATGAACGAAATCTTAAGCAAAATAAAAACTCCTGCCTACATCTGCGAAGAGGCCAAGGTGCGCGCAAATCTCGAAATTTTAAAACGCGTCAAGGATGAAAGCGGCGCAAAGGTGCTAGTCGCCCTAAAAGGCTTTGCATTTAGCGGCGTGATGGGGCTTGTCGGCGAGTATCTAGACGGCGCGACGTGCAGCGGCCTACACGAGGCTAAATTTGCCCAAAAACACGTTCGCGGCGAGATCCATACCTATTCGCCTGCATTTAAAGACGAGGACATAGATGAGGTGCTAGCTCTCTCAAAGCACGTGGTTTTTAACTCCTTTGCACAGTGGGCTAAATTTAAAGAAAAAGCTCTGGCCGCAGGCGTTACCTGTGGGCTTCGCGTAAATCCCGAGCTCTCCGTCGCGCCGACTGACGCGTATAACCCGTGCGGTCGCTACAGCCGACTGGGTATCACGCGCGCAAATTTCGACGCTGACGCGCTTGATGGTATCACGGGACTGCATTTTCATGCGCTTTGCGAGGAGAGCGCGCAGAGCCTGGAGACCGTGCTGATGGCGTTTGAGGAGAAATTCGGCGAGTTTATCCCGCGCATGAAGTGGGTAAATTTCGGCGGAGGACATCACGCAACCAAAGAAGGCTACGACGTAGATCTGCTCATAAATTTGATTAAAAATTTCCGCGCAAAATACGGCGTCGAGGTCTATATAGAGCCCGGCGAAGCGGTGGGCTGGCAGACGGGATTTTTAGCCGCTTCGGTGCTTGATTTCGTACAAAACGAAAAAACCATAGCCATCCTAGACGTTTCAGCCGAGGCGCATATGCCTGACACCGTGCTGATGCCCTACCGACCAGCGGTACGAGGCGAGAGCAAGGGCGGTAAATTTAGCTACCGTTTGGGCGGAAATACCTGTCTAGCCGGCGATATCATGGGGCTTGACGCGGGCGAGCCGGAGTATAAATTTGACGCGCCGCTAAGCGTGGGCGATAAAGTGATCTTTGAGGACCAGATCCACTACACGATCGTGAAAAACACGACCTTTAACGGCATAAAGCTGCCTGATTTGCTACTTTTAAAAGAAAACGGCGAGCTTGTAACCGTGCGGGAATTTGGCTTTGAAGAGTATGAGAGGCGAAACTAAATTTGCCTCCTGAAACTGCGCCCTTTAGGGTGCAAATTCGACGTTTGGGAGGGCGCCGTTTGTGGCTGTAAATTTAAATCAAATTTTACGCCAGGTTTCTGCCTGATATGCGCGTGCGCTAAACCCGTAGCTTTTCGGATTTAAATTTTGAAATTTGGTTTATCGCCCGCCAAATTTGCCGCAAATTTAATCACAAACGAAGTTAAATTTAAGATAAATAAAATCTAGCTTATATAAATGAATTAATATAGCGGATTATAAATTTGACCTTGATTTTGATAAAAAAGCGCCACAACTGCCTAAAAATGCATTGTTTTGACGCTAAGCTTGCATTACGTTATTTTTTGATATAATTTCATGAAAATCCGCAAAATTTAGCCTTTGGCTGGATGCCGACCACGACGAGCTTTTTAAGGCGGAAAACAAAACCAAAGGGAGATAGCATGACGAGAATTTTTAGTTTGCTTTCGGTCTTCGCCTGTTGGGTCTTCGCTATCGAGGCGAGTCCTAGCACAAACCAGTACCAGAGCAATATCTGGGCTGCGGGTAGAATCGAGAACATTAAGCCTTACGAAGACGGTTTGGGGCCGATTTTCACGTTCATTCAGGGCAACGACTACTTCGCTATAGCCGTTTTGTCGCTGATTTTAGCCGTGATTGGGGCATTTGCTTTGCATTTTTTGATTATCGGGCCAAAGCATTTTAGTCACGACGGGAACAAAGTCTATGCATTTAGCGTAATAGAGCGCGTCGCTCACGGGCTAGCCGCGATCTCGTGGATAGTACTGGTACCGACCGGTATCATCATGATGTGGGGTGCGGAGCTTGGCGGCGGAGCTTTCGTGAGATTTTGTAAAAATATTCACGGGTTAGCCACTATTATATTTGCGGTATCCGTATTACCGATGCTGATAGCTTGGACGAAAAGAATGCTACCGACGATCTACGACATCAGATGGATGCTGATCGTAGGCGGGTATCTTTCAAAAGTTAAGCGACCAGTGCCTGCAGGTAAATTTAATGCTGGTCAAAAAGCATGGTACTGGGTCGCTATCCCCGGCGGTATCGTGATGATACTAACCGGTGCCGCGATGTTCTTCTTAGATTTTAAAACGCCTGACGTCGCTACTTGGCTAGGCGTACCGCAAATCGAAGTTTTAAGAGCTTCTGCACTAATCCATAACGTGCTTGGCATCGTGTGTGCGGTATTTTTCCTAGTGCACATCTACATGGCTGCTATCGCGATACACGGCGCTATCTGGTCGATGGTAACGGGATATAAAGAAGAAGAAGAGGTTTATGTGCTTCACCACTACTGGTATCAGGAACTCATCTCTAAAAATAAAATTCCCGTATCTGAATACGAAAAAACTTACGCAAAATTAAAATAATAAAAAAGGAGAAGTTTTTCTCCTTTTTTTATTTTAAAGCCTAGGCTGAAATCCGCCTTTTATACGAAATTTAAAATCTTTTAGATAAAATTCCCCTCAGACTTCAGGTTGAAGAGTAATAAATTTAAGGAAAAATCATGCAAATCGATTGTAGAAATTTGGCTTGCCCTGAGCCCGTTATTAGGACTAAAAATGCGCTTGAAGGATTAAAAAATGGCGAAAAGCTTGAAATTTTAGTAAATTCTATCGCTCCAAAAGAAAACATAAGCCGCTTTTTAAAAAACCAAAACGTCGAATTTAGCGTAGAGCAAAACGCTGCCGAGACGAAAATCACCGCCGTTAAAGGCGAATCCAAACTTGAGCTAACGAATTTTGACGAATTCGTCTGCGAAATCACGCCAAAGAATAAAAAAACAGTCGTTTATCTAAATGAAGAATACGCCGGAAGCGGCGACGTGGGCGTTAGCTTGCTGTCTAAATTTTTAGGAGCGCTTTTGCAGGTAGAAAATAAGCCCGAATACGTAATCTGCGTAAATAATGCCGTCAAAATGACGACAAACCGCGCTCATCCAAGCTTCAAACCACTTAAGGATTTAGAAGCTGCGGGCGTTAAAATTTTAAGCTGCGGCAGCTGCCTAGAGGCGTACAAGCTCGTAAGCGACCTAAGCGTCGGCGAGATGTCAAACGCCTACGAAGTCATGCAAATTTTAACTACGCACGAGCAAATCAAACTATGATTTATAACGACAAACGTCTCACGAAATTCGTCCGAGCGGCGGGTTGAGCGGCCAAGCTTGACCCGTCGGGTCTAAACAAAACTATCGGCGATTTAAATTTAGCTCACCCAAATTTGCTCTCAAACATCGGCACAAACGAAGACGCAAGCGTCTTTAAGATCACGGACGACATCGCGCTCGTGCAGACGCTAGACTTTATCACGCCGGTGGCGGACGATCCGTTTATATTCGGTCAGATCGCAGCCGCAAACAGCCTAAGCGACGTGTTTGCGATGGGCGGCAAGGTACTAAACGCGCTAAATATCGTCGGTTTTGACAGCTGCAACCTAAGCGGCGAAATTTTGGGCGAAATTTTACGCGGCGGGCAGGATAAGGTCGCCGAATGCGGCGGCGTGATCGTGGGCGGACACACGATAGAGACGCAGCAGATGTATTACGGGCTTAGCGTCACGGGCGTCGTTTCGCCGAGCTCCTTTTGGTCAAACAACACCGCGCGCGAGGGCGACGCGCTCATACTTACAAAGCCGCTGGGAACGGGCATTTTAAGCACGGCGATCAAGGCCGATCTGCTAAATTTAACCCAAATCGAACAGGCCGTCGAGACGATGCGGCAGCTAAATTTCTACGCCGTGGACGCGCTAAAAGGCATCAACGTAACGGCGGCGACCGACGTCACGGGATTTGGCTTTTTGGGGCATTTAAGCGAAATGCTAAACGACAAAATCAGCTTTGAAATTTACCCTGATAACGTTCCCGTGATAGCGGCCGCGCGCGAGTTTGCCGATATGGGCATCATCCCCGAGGGCAGCTATAAAAACCGCGAATTTGCGAGTAAATTCGTTAGCGGCGACGCTGATATCTTGCTTTACGATGCGCAGACTTCGGGCGGATTACTGCTAGCGGTACCGCAAAGTGAGGTAAATTTGGCTCTTTCTCGTCTAAAAGAGGCGGGTTATGAGAGCTCGGTAGTCGTAGGTATAGCTAAAAAACGCGGCGAATACGGCATAAATTTACGGTAGCCGAGCTTTAAATTTAAACGCGCAAATTTAATCAAATTTGACGGGTTTAAATTCGGTCAAATTTTGAAATATCAAGTTTAAAACGGCAAGCCCGCCAAATTTATTTATATAAACCGGCAAAGCTCCTGAGTCTATAAATTTAGTTAAATTTGAGCCGTCTAAAATACAAAAAAAGCTAAAATTCTTAAAAATGAAATTTAACTAAAATAAAAAATCATAGCAAAATAAAACAGCAAATTTACGCGTAATCCCGTGTTCAAATATCCGTAAATTTAGCTATTTGTTCGCAAACCAAATTCGTTAAATTTCTAAAATATTTACCCAAATTTTAGAGTAATCTGCAATGTATTATCAAAAATATTCCGTATTTTAAGCGAAAATATAAAAGAATTAAATTAAAACCACAATCTAATCTTAACGAAATAAAGGAGATAAAATGGAATTTTTATCGTTTCTCTTTCTGGCTATAGCCGTTTTTATAGCTTGGAAAAACCTGAAAAAGAGGGCTTAGCGTTTGGCGCATTTGCCGTGGGGACGGCGATTTGCTTTATTATGTTTTTCATCGCCAGCTGGACGTCCCTGCTGCCTTACGCGGCGTATTAGGAGGGCGTGATGAGTTTTTTTAACGATAAAAATTTCGATTTTATCATGGCTAGCGTGGTCTTGCTTGTGCTTGCTATCCCCGTCGGTATCGCAAATATCTATCTTGGCTACGTCATCGGCGAGGGTCCTTGCGCGCTTTGCTGGTGGGAGCGCATCGGCATGGTCGTAGTCGGCGTCGCGGGTATCTTGATACTGCGCTACGGACTAAAGGCATGCTACATAGCTGCCGTGCTTTTCGGCGCTACGTATGGTATTTTTATGACGCCAAGACACGCTAGCTTTAGCTTGTATAGAGACGTCGGCATGGGCTTTGGCGGCTATATATTCGGCGCGCACACCTATACGTGGGGCATTTTAGTGTACTGGGTCGTGGTTGTAGCGATGGGGCTTATGATGCTTTTTGCCAAAGATAAGGTCGTCTCTGGCGATATCTCGCGCTCGGACACTAGGATCAAGCCTCTTAGCGCATATTCTAAATTTGTTATCGCATTAAGCCTCTTTGTGATCCTATCAAATGCCGTTCAGGCGCTCATCTCGGCAGGCATCCCTCCCTATAGTGGCAAGGGCGATCCTGAGCGTATCAGCCTAAACAACACTTGGACGTCAGGCGTTTGGAAAAGGTTCGAAAAGCCGTTTTCATTTGTCGGCGCAAACGTCGTCGAGGATCCGTTTATAGCGGGCGAACCTAAAGATATAAGCGTCAAATTTAACTCTGATCCAAGTGCCGGCGCGTTTACGGGCGTAAAGCCTGCGCTTAGCGTGAAAAACAGCTTCCCGCTTCCTTTTGAGACAAAGGGGATTTTCGGCAAAGGCGTAACGAGCGGACTTGCGTACAACGCTAAAAACGATACTTTTGGCATCTCAAACACCGAAGGCGGAGTTTATTTTACGGATGCGAATTTTAAAGAGATCGCTCACGCCATCATCGACAAGCCAAACGGCCGCAATATCAAAAAAGCCGTCGCATCGACATTTGTCGGCGATATGCTGGTGACTACGGGCTTTAACAAAATAACATTCGCCGTTAAACCTGCCCAAAATGTGGACGCGTATCACGAGTGGAGATATTTTAGAGAGAGTAGCGGCGGACTCGAGTCTGCGTGGAAATTTGACCGTCCGGCGCTTTTAACGATAAGGGCGAAAAAACAATACGTCCTAACGCTCGCAAAAGACCCGCAGAGCACATATATGTATATGATTACGGTGTCAAACGAGCGCGCTAAAAACTTGATCCTCATCAAAGTCGATAGCAAGGATAAGATGCTAAGCGGCGAAACCATCGTGACGTCAGCCCTCGCGCTAAAAGATAAACGCGATCTAAAAGACTACTATGTCACGGCTGGCGATATCGCGGGCGGTAAGTTTTTGGTCTACTCCAAAAACTACAACACCTTGCTCGTGATCGACCTTGCGGAGGCGAAGGTGATTGACGCCTACGCGATGCCGCAAATAGGCGATATCTCAGGCATGGCGATAAAGGGCGGTAGCATCTACGCTCTAGCTCATAAAGATGGCAAAGTAAACGTCGTAGAGCTAAACAATCCTCTGGGCGAGCAAATTTAACCCCCGACTAAGGCAAATTCGTCCGTTTTGCGCGGGCAAGTTTGCCTCTATCCTAAATCCTCTTTAAGCTTAAATTCGGTCAAATTTTATATAATTTGGCGTAACCATAAAAACCAAAGGAGCGAAAATGAATTTTTTAGAATCGATGAAATTTCGTCATGCATGCAAGATCTTTGACGAAAGCAAGAAAATCAGCGCGGGCGAATTTGACTTTATCTTGGAGGCGGGCAGGCTAAGTCCTAGCTCGGTTGGGCTAGAGCGGTGGGACTTCGTCGTCGTGCAAAACGAGCAGCTCAGGCAAAAAATCCGCGAAGTCTCGTGGAATCAAGTGCAAATCACCTCTTGCTCGCATTTGCTGGTCATCCTTGCTAAAGTCGCCGAGGTAAAAAGCGTGGGCGAATACGTGGAGAAGATGATTGATCGCCGCGGAGATAAGGCGCCCGAGATGATTGCCGCGAGGAAGAAATTTTACGGCGATTTTTTAGAGGGACGCTTTCATCGCGATGACGAGCTAGTTTTTCACTGGTCGAGCAAGCAGTGCTACATCGCGGCGGCAAATATGATGACCGCGGCGGCGAGCCTAGGTATCGACAGCTGCCCTATCGAGGGCTTTGACGCAGCGGCTTTAAATAAAATTTTAGGCCTTGACACGAGCAAGCAGCGCGTGTGCCTCATGGTGCCGTTTGGCTACCGCGTAAAACCGCAGCCAAAAAGATACCGCCGCGAACTAAGCGACGTCGTGAAGTGGGTTTATTAAATTTAGTAGCTATGCAAATTTAATGCGGTCGGCGCGAGCTTTACGCGATTTTGGTGCCGACCGAGTTTTAAATTTGAGTTTTTGCTGCTAAAAATTTGACGCAAATTTAAATTTGCCGAGACGACAAAAATGAAAACGAACCGATAAAATTTACGTCGGTAGAGAAAGCGTACGCCTACGGCGACTTGAAAGTACCAAGCACAGTTTGTCCGCTTTTTTAGCGATTTTGACGACTAAATTGCCGTCTGGCAAGCCATCCGTGCTATCTGGGCCGGCCTGTAGTAAAACGCGGGCGGCGCTAGGGGTGGGATAATCATCTGTGTTAAAAAGACACCTACGCGATTGTTCCGTGCGATATTTTATCTTTTGCGAGAGAGTATTCGACCGCGCTGCATGATGGAAATTGGTATTAGATAATTAAAGCGCAGTATTTATTTTGCGAGCGGCTTGGCAGATCTGCTCAAATTTAAGAGGCAAAATTTAGAACAACTTCAAATTTGCCGATTTTATAAACTCCAATTTGCCGAGACTGCAAATTTAGCCAAATTCAAATTTGGCTAAAAATTATCGCCCTGCCCGTTTAGCAGCTTATCCACGACGTAAACGGCGATCTTTTTAGCGCCGTTCATGCTGATGTGCATGCCGTCGTCCTTGCGCAGCGGCTTTTTGTCCGCGCCCTCTTTTAGATACTTGCCGTTATCGCAGATCGCGCCGCTGATATCGATGTAGCGCGCGCCGTATTTTTGCGCCGAGTCCTTATAGATCAGGTTTAGCGCCTTCATTTTTTTGTCGAATTTCTCGCTCTTCATGCACGGTACTCCCAGCCACACGACCTGCGCGCCGTGCTGCCCTGCGATCTCGTAGATCTCGGCGATCCTGCCCTCATACGCCTCGCGCCATGCGTCGGTGCCAAAGTCTAACGCCTGCTCGTCAAAGGTGTAGCTATAAGCGTCGTTTGCGCCAAAAAGCGCGAATATCAGCAGATTTTGCGGGCGATTTTCTAGGCCTGCTAGTGCCGCTTTTAGCTCCTCGCTCCAGTCGTAAAATTTCTTATTTGTTAGCCCCGTGCTTGCTTTTGCCATATTTTTGATTGAGATTTTGCTCGTTTTTAGTGCGTTTTCAAAGCCCCAGCCAAAGCCTTGCATTATGGAGTCGCCTATCAAAATGACGCCTAAATTTTCATTTAGCTCGATATCAAAAGCCGCGGATTTATTTGTTTTATTTGGAGCACTCGGCGTTAAATTTGACGCTATCGAGCCGTTTTTATCTAAATTTAAAGCGGTTTTAGCGGGAGAAATTTGAGCGGTTTGCGCCGTCAAATTTACCTCTTTTACCGTGCCGATACTAGGTGTTAAATTTTGCGTATTTTGAGCGTTTAAATTTGCGGGTTCGGTTTGCGAGGCGGTTAAATTTTGCTCCGTTTTAGCACTAGTTGCGACCTGTTTTTTATCGCCCGAAAAAGTGCTAGTAAGTTTATCGATGGCCGATTTTACGCTTTGCAAGCCATCCTCGGCCGCGTTTATAAATTTATCGCTCAGCGCCATCGCGCGCTCGTCCGTGATGAAAAAATCCTTTTGATATTTGGCTTCGTAATAGTTTGACAGCGGTCGCAAAAATAGCGCAATCAGCGTAAAAAACGCGAGAAATACCCCAAAAAACGCTCTCATTAAAATCCTTGATATATAAAGTTAGGCATACCGGACGGCATCAAAAAGTAAATAATTATCCCAAAAATCACCAAAAAAACGGCTGAAAAAAGGGCGTTTATATTCTCAAAAAATTTAACTAAAATCGGATAAACGTCAAGCGCGGCGTATAAAAATACAAAGACAAAAACGCCCGCAAACAGCGTGCAAATGGCAAGAAGCTCGCCGCCGGAGTTTCTAAAAATAGCTCTGATGTAGCGCACCGCTCCCTCAAAATCCATCGTGAAAAAGACCCAAACCATACTCACGAAAATAAACGTAAAATATCGCCCCAGCATCGCCGAGTTTAGCCATTTGCGCTCGCTAGTTAAGTTTAAAAACACGACTCCAAGGCCATGGATGAGCCCCCAGAGTAAAAAGCTAAGCCCCGCTCCATGCCAGACGCCCGAGATCGCAAAGACTAGCATCACGTTTAGCTGTGTTTGCGCCGCCGTGCCGCGACTGCCTCCCAGTGGGAAATAGACGCACTCTTTGAAAAAATTCATAAGGCTGATGTGCCAATTTTGCCAGAAAATTTTTAAATTTCGCGCCGTAAAAGGGCGGTTGAAGTTTTGCGGTAAAACAAAGCCGCACATGAGTCCAAGCGCCGTTACGAAGTCCACGTAACCGCTAAAATCGGCGTAAAGCAGCACGCTGTAGCCAAAAAGAGCGCCTAGAAGCTGTGAGGCGGGTAGGGTGGGCGCGGCAAAAACGGGATTAATTATCTCGAAAAGATGATTTGCGACGATGAGTTTTTTAAAAAGCGCGGAGCACAAAAGCGCGAATATGGCGGGGCTAGCGCAAAAAACCTTGGTAGAGTTTAGCGTCTCGAAAAAGGGCTTTGGCCGCAAAATCGGGCCCGAAATAATCGCGGCAAAAAAGCTAAGAAAAATCAGCGTATCAATGTAGCCGAGCGCCTCTAACTCGCCCTCTCGCACGGCCTTTAGCAGCAAGATGCTCATAAACGAATAAAACGAAATGCCAAGCGGAAGCGCGATGGTTTCAAGTCTCATGACGCCAAATTTGATCGTAAAATAGCCGCCGTATTTAAAAAACGCAAGCGCGCAAAGCACGAAAATAACGCCGGCGGCAAACGAAATCGCGGAATCCTTGTTCTCGCTCGCCCTGGCAAAAAGAAAAATCGCCGTGCTAAAGATAAAATTTATGATTAGAAATTTAAGTCCGAACGAGGCTAAAAATAGATAAGAAAAAGCGAGTAAAACGACTTTTTGTAGGTGCGGGCGAGCGTTTAAAAAATAATAAATCGGCCAAAAAATAAAAAAGCACAAGCCAAATTCTATGGAAAAAAGATTCATATCCCGCCTAAATTTTTGCGTAATTATATAAAAAAATTATTTTGGATTAGGTTAAATTTACGTTTGACGGGAATTTAAAATTTGAGTTTAAAACGGCTCAAATTCGCGTCCAAATTTGAGCCCTAAATTTCTCGCCCTCTTGCGAAAATCAGCTAAAATTTAAAGCCGCTCTATCGCCACGAGTACGTTTACAGCGTCGTTTGCAGGCTCGGCTACGTCGTTAAATCTTTTTACGACTTCGCCGTTTTTGATAATTAGAGTTTGGCGGCGGTAAAATTTCTTGCCGTCGTTCGTGGTAAAAGTTTGTAAATTTAACGGAGATTCTAGCTCAAAGTTCTCATCGCTTAAAAAGATAAAATTTGCGCCTACGCTTTGTTTAAACTCGTTCATCTTTTCTACGCTTTGAGAGCCGACGGCGATTAGCGTAAAGCCCGCAGATTCTAGCTTTGCAAGGTTTTCCTGGTAGGCTTTGCACTGAAGCGTGCAGCCCGTTAGCCCCTTTAAATCCTTTAAATTTTCAGGCAAAAACTTCCCGCTCTCGCCCATTTTCGGATATGTAAAAACTATGCAGTTTTTGCCGCCTATTAGCTCGTCAAATTTGACCGGATTTGCGTTTATATCTTTCATTGCGTCCTCTTTGAGTGTGAATTATTAAAAAAATAGACTAAAAATAGCACCGCAAAGCTTATAAACAGCATAATCGCCGAATAAACGTGCGCCTTAGTATAGTCCATGAGCTCGACGGCCTCGTAGATGGCGATGCTGGCGACTTTGGTTTTGTCTCCGACGCTACCGCCTATCATCAGCACGACGCCAAACTCGCCCAAGGTATGCGCAAAACTCACTATGAGAGCGGTTAAAAGCGAGGGTTTGATGTTTGGCAGAGCGACCCTAAAAAGCGTCTCCCATTTGCCTTTGCCTAGCGAATAGCTCGCCTCAAAAAGGCTCTTTGGCAGGCTCGCAAAGCCCGCCTGAAGCGGCTGAAACATAAATGGTAGCGAGTAAATGCAACTAGCGATGATGAGGCCTGAAAAGTTAAAAACCAAGCGGATATCAAAGGTTTCCTCAAAAAATTTGCCTAAAAAATTATAAGGCGAGAGAAAAACCAGCATATAAAATCCCAGCACCGAAGGCGGCAGCACGAGAGGCAGCGAGATCACGGCTTCTAGCACGGGTTTAAATTTAAAACTCGCACGGCTAAGCCAAAACGCAACCGGCAACACGAGAAAAAACAAGATCGCAGTCGAGATAAAAGCAAGCTTTAGCGAGAGGTAAAAGGGCGTAAAATCGATATTCATCTCGGCTCGCTTTGCGCGTAAATTTCAGCGTTTCGTTCGTCAAATTTGTCGTTTTCGCTACCGCTTTTTTGCAAATTTAGCCCAAACGCCTTGGCACTTATTGCCGCTTCGTCGCCCGCTTTTAAATTTGCAGCTTCCGCCGCGCTTAGAGCCACCTCGCAAAGCTGCTGACCGACGGGAACGACGGCTACGTAGATGGCGTCGTGCTTTGATATCTCTAAAATTTTAACCGGCAGGCTAAATTTCTGCGAGCCGCTGTGGCGCAAAAATATCTCGCCCGGGCTGCCTTCTTGCGCGATTTTACCGCCGTCAAGCACGAAAACTTTTGAGGCGAGTTTGTAGATCTCCGCGACGTCGTGACTGACCAAAATCGTCGTCATATCAAACTCGGCGTGCACCTTGGCAAGGTAGTCTTGCAGCTTTTCGCGCATGGCGTTATCAAGGGCCGAGAGCGGCTCGTCGAGGAGTAAAATTTCTGGCTTTCGCATTAGGGCGCGGGCTAGGGCGGCGCGCTGCTTTTGACCGCCCGAGAGCTGCGAGATGGCGGCGTTTTCTAGCGAGCTCATCTCGACGAGACCCAGCAGTTTGCGGGCTAAATTTACGTCGTGATTTGCAAAAAGCAGATTTTTCATCACGTTCATATTTGGAAAAAGCGCGTAGTCTTGAAATAAAAACCCGATATTTCGGCTTTGGGGCGGTGTGAAGTTTTTACCGTCAAATAGCGTCTGGCCGCCTGCTTTTATCGTTCCGCTATCAGGCGTTTCAAAGCCCGCGATTAGCCGCAGTATCGTAGTTTTGCCGCTACCGCTTTTGCCGTAAAGAGCGACGAATTCGCCCTTTTTTACGTTCAAATTTACATCTAAATCAAATTTCCCGTTTGCGCCGTTTAGGCTTTTTATGCAGTCTAGTTCTATCATGCGATGTAGAGCGAGGTTGCCTTGACGTAGGCGTAAATTTGATCGCCGAGCGCTAAATTTAGCCGCTTTAGCGATGCCGTGGAGATGATGCTTTCAAACTCAAATTTGCCCGCATTTAGATGCAGCGAGCTTGTGATCTCGCCTTTTTGGATATCTGAAATCTCGGCTTTTATCTCGTTTGAGACCGAGCAGTTTAAAAGCGGGGAGGTAGCGACGAAGACGTCCGAGCTTTTAAAGCCTAGCCAAACTTCGTCGCCGATTTTTAAATTTTGCAGATTTTCCAAGGATAGCATTTTTAGGCTTAAATTTTCGGCGCTAAACTCAAAAACGCTAACGCCGTCGTTTTGCTCTATTGCCGAAATTTTAGCCTTTATCACGGGACGACGTATCCGAATTTTCTAAAGATTTCCTTCGCGCGGTCGCTTCTGATGAAGTCGTAGAAAGCTTTTGCTTCAGGATTGTTTTCGCCGTGTTTTAGGACAACCATGCCTTGGTCGATCGGAGTGTAAAGCGCGGGATCTATAAGGATAAAGTTTTTACCCTCTTTGTACTCGGCCATTTTTTTATCGTGCATTGCAGAAGCCGCGATAAATCCGACATCCGCAGCGCTTAGAGCTTGACTTAGAGCCTCGCCGATAGATTTTGCTAGGATGACGTTTTTCTCGACTTTATCGTAGATGCCCGCTTTTTTTAGAGCTTCGACGCTAGCTTTGCCGTACGGAGCGGTTTCAGGGTTTGCGATCGCGATGGCTTTTAGGCCTTCTACCGCGTGTATGCCCTTAGCTAGATCGATATCTCTGATCGTAAATAGAGCAAGCGCGCCCTGAGCGTATACTACGGGCTGGGTTACGGCAAATTTGGTGTCATATAGGTCTTGTACGAATTTCATATTTGCAGCCATGAAAACGTCCGCCGGAGCGCCGTTTTTGACCTGAGTAGATAGCGCGCCGCTAGCTCCTAGAGTGACAGTTACTTTGGTGTCGGGATTTGATTTAGCAAACTCCGCTTTTAACTCGTCAAACGCGTAAGTGACGTTTGCAGCGGCAAATACGTTGATCTCACCAGCGTTTAGGTTAAAGGTGGCGATGGCCGCGACTACTAGCGAAAAAAATGTTTTTTTCATTTTTATACTCCTACTATGATTTGACTTGCTTTGATGATAGCGGTGAGCTCGTCGCCCACGCCGATTTTCATATCCATCGCGCTATCTTTGGTGATGATAGAGGTTATCGTCTGATGATTGCTGATTTCTAGCACGATTTCGGCGTTTACCGAGCCGATTTTGGCCTCGATCACGCGTCCTTTTAGTAAATTTGCCGCGCTTAGTTTTAGATTTTCCTCTTTTGCGAACATTACGCTTGGAGCTTTAAAGATAAATACGACCTTTTTGCCGACTTTTAAATTTAGATTTTTTTCAGACTCGACCGTGACGTTGGCGCGTAAAATTTCGCCGTTTGAGAGTTTGGCGCTGATTTGCGAATTTACCGCGCCCGTTTTTACTTCGGTTATCTCACAGCTTAGTTGGTTTCGCGCGCTTAGACTCATGCTCATGCGCTGTAAATTTAAAATTTCGTTCGTATCGACGTTTATATTTGAACAAACTTTTTCTAAAAATATCTTTTGGCTCTCTAGCATCGCGTCGTATAGCGCGATCATCTTTTTGCCGTACGGCGTGAGCTCCGAGCCGCTGTTTTTCTTGTTGCCTTCGGCTCTTGCGATTAGCGGTTCGTCCGAGCGGTTATTTAGCGCGTCTAGGCTGTCCCATGCGTTTTTGTACGAGATGCCGACATACTCGGCTGCTTTTGTTATGCTTTTGGTGTGCTCGACGGCCTTTAAAAGCTCTATATGCTTGGCTAACACCGATACGCCACTATCTAAAAATAGCTCTAAACTAACGTCTGCTTTCATGAAAATCTCCCAAATTTATCAGTATAAAAAAATAATTTGCTAGGAAGTATATTTAAATATATATGAAAAATAACTTAAATAAACTTCGTAATACCGGGCATTTTGAAATTTATAAATTTAAAAGCTACATTGAGATAAAATCCTAAGTTACTGCCTTTGCAGACTTGAAATTCGGAGATTTGATGAGAAAATTTTTACTCTCTCTTTTGCTTTTTTTTAGTTGCGTTTTTGCCGAACAAACGCAAGAAAAGAGCGAATTTGACGACGAATTTACCCAGCCTAGCGAGATTTTCGATCCGCTTAGCGGTTATAATAGAATGATGACAGGGTTTAATGATTTTATGTACGTAAACGCCATCCATCCCGCGATAAAAGGCTACAACTACGTAGTGCCCGAGGCTGCCAGAACTGCGGTGGGAAATTTTTTTGACAACCTTTTATATCCCGTTCGCTTTGTAAATAACCTCTTGCAGTTTAAATTTAGCGAGGCCGGCGAAGAGACGCTGAGATTTTTAGCAAACACGATCATCGGCTTTGGCGGGCTAACCGACGGCGCGAAATACTACAATCTGCAGCGCCATGACGAGGATTTTGGCCAGACGCTTGGATACTGGGGCGTGGGTAGCGGGTTTCACGTGGTTTTACCGTTTATCGGCCCGTCAAATTTACGCGATATCGTCGGTCTAGTCGGCGATTATTATCTCGATCCCATCAGCTATGTAAAGCCGGCTCTAGACTCCTTTGCGATAAAAACTTTCCGTCAGGGCAACCTTTTGTCTTTACATCCAGATGCTTACGACAATCTTAAAAAAGACGCGATCGACCTGTATCCGTTTCTACGCGACGCCTACGAACAGCGCCGCAACCACTTAATAAAGGAATAAAATGAAATTTTTAAAAATCATCCTGCTTGCGCTTTTTAGCGCGGTTAGCCTCTTTGCGATCAGCGAGGATCAGATAAAACCTACGATGCAAAAAACGACGCAAGACGCCATCGAGGTGCTAAAAAACGCAAATTTGAGCAAAGACGAGAAAATAAGTAAAATTTTCGCCGTTTTTGATCCATATTTCGACTACGAGCAGATGTCTAAAATCGCCCTAAACAAGCGCTACAACAACCTAAATGCCGAGCAAAAGGCTAAATTTAATAAAGCTTTTGAAGAGAGGTTAAAATCAAGTTACGTCGATAAACTTTTAAGCTATAAAAACCAAACTATAAATTTTAAAGACGCTACCAAACCAAACGAAAATCGCTACTTTCTAAACGCCGATCTAGTTGGCGAGGACGGTAAAAACTACGGCTTTACGTATAAATTTTACAACGCCAAAGAGCGTGGCTGGCTCATTTACGACGTCGAAATTTTAGGCGTTAGCATCATCCAGACCTACCGCAGTCAGTTTGATAGCTTGATGGAAAACGAGAGCTTTGAAAATTTGCTTAGCAAGCTAAACTCCGTCCAAGCTCCGCAATAAGGCGCTGATGAAGCGGATTTTTAAATTTATCGTCAACTTTCCAAAGAGCGCTATCGCAGGCGTACTGACCGCGACGCTCTTTTTTGGATATTTCAGCGGCAAGCTCGAGGTGGACGCGTCTACCGAGACACTGCTACTTGAAAACGATAAAGACTTAGCCGTCTTTAGGGACGTTTTTAAACGTTACGTTAGCCCTAACTACCTAGTCATCGCCTATACGCCAAAAGACGATCTGCTCGCGCCCTCTACGCTTAAAAAGATAGAAAATTTAAGCCGCGAACTAGAAAAAAACGAGCTTGTATCAAGCGTCATTTCTATATTAAACATCCCGCTGCTTCAAAGCGGAACTAACGATCTTAGCGAGCTAGTTAAGCACGTACCAAGCCTTGTCGATGCCGATATAAACAAAACCTTGGTGCGACGCGAGTTTGTGGATAGTCCGCTATATACGAACAACCTCGTTAGCCGCGACCTAAAAACTACGGCGATCGTGCTAAATTTAAAGACCGACGAGAAATATCAAAGCATACTAAACGAGCGAAACGCCCTGCTAAACGCCAAGATTGACGGCAACATCACCAGCGAGCAAAAACAGCGCCTAAGCGCCGTAAATGCGCAGTTTAAGGCTCACCGCGACGAAGCGCGTATAAAAGAGCACGCCGCGATCGAGCAGATACGCGAGACGATAGCGAAATTTGGCGGCGGCGAAAGCCTATTTTTAGGCGGGGCAAATATGATCGCGGATGATATGGTGAGCTTCGTGCGCTCGGATCTTGCAACCTACGGCATCAGCGTGACTCTGCTTTTGGTCTTTTGCCTTTGGCTGTTTTTTAGGCAGATTCGCTACATCGTTATGCCGATTTTTATCTGCGTGATTAGCGTTATTTGGGCGAGCGGGTTGTTTGGGTTTTTCGGCTGGGAGATCACGGTGATTAGCTCAAACTACATCGCTCTTCAGCTCATCATCACTATCTCCGTCGTCATACACCTGATCGTGAGCTACCGCGAGTTTTGCATCACAAAGCCGCATCTTAGCAACCGTCAACTAGTCTATCTCACGTTGCGCGATAAGGCCAGTCCGTCGTTTTTTGCGATATTTACGACCGTTATCGGCTTTTTGTCGCTTGCGCTTTCTGATATCAAACCGATCATAATGCTAGGTATCATGATGAGTGTGTCGATCTCTATCTCGCTGGTGCTTGCGTTTTTGCTATTTGGCTCCGCGACGGCGCTGATGCCAAAGCTCGCTCCCGTTAGGACGTTTGAGGATAAATTTAGCTTTACCAAGCACTGCGCCACATTTGCGCTAAATCACAGCCGCGCTGTTTATGCTATTAGCCTTGCGGTGCTTATTTTCGGGCTTTACGGTATCTCAAAGCTAAAAGTCGAAAACAGCTTTATAAGCTATTTTAAAGATACGACCGAAATCCACAAGGGCATGCAGGTGATCGATACGAAGCTAGGCGGCACGGTGCCGGTCGATATATTGATCAAATTTAACAAGCCCAAATTTAACGAAAAAGCGGCCAAAAACGAGCCTAAAGACGAATTTGACGACGAATTTGCCGCTAGCGCGAAAGAGGATAAATACTGGTTTAATCAGCATAAAATCGACGTCGCGAAAAAGGTGCACAACTATCTAGAAAATAAGCGCTTTATCGGGCAAGCGAGCAGCCTAAACACGGTCGTAAAGATCGTCGAGCGCATCACGCAAAAGCCCGCCGACGGCCTCATGCTCTCGATCCTATACGAACAGATCCCGCAAAAGTACAAAGACATAATCCTAAGCCCCTACGTAAGCATAAAAGATAACGAGCTGCGCTTTACCGCGCGAACTCTTGATAGCGACGACGCGCTACGTAGGGACGAGTTTTTGCGCGAGCTTAGAACCGATATCGCAAATTTGATAGCAAACGACAACGCAAGCGTGCAAGTTAGCGGCGCGATGGTGCTTTATAACAACCTCCTTCAAAGCCTCATCGCCTCGCAAGTCGATTCTTTTGGTTTTGTTATCTTGTCGCTTTTTATCGTTTTTTGTATTATTTTTAAAAGCATAAAGCTCGCCGCCATCGCCATCACGTCAAATTTAATCCCGCTTTGCGCGGTGTTTGGCGTCATGGGCGTGCTGGGCATTCCGCTTGATATCATGAGTATTACGATAGCAGCTATCAGCATAGGCATCGGCGTGGACGACATCATCCACTACATCCACCGCCTAAAAATCGAGCTTCGCAGCAAAAACGTCGCCGAGTCGATCAAGGCCTCGCACGCCAGTATCGGCTACGCGATGTACTACACCTCGTTTGCGATCATCCTGGGTTTTAGCATCATGGTAACGAGCAACTTTATCCCGACGATATATTTCGGACTTCTGACCGATCTTGTTATGATAATGATGTTGTTGGGGGCGCTAGTATTGCTGCCAACCTTAATCAAAACCTTTTACCGGGCTAGGATCCCCCGCTGATTCCCCATAAACGACGGATTTCAAAAGTAGTTTTTGATTAAGGCGCTCGGTCACATACCATATGTATGCTCTCGTCACGCCTAATCAAAAACTATTTAAACTACGCCTATTCTGTCTGGAATGTTTGTCTCTTGTCCTGGTAAATTTGCAAATTTGGCTTCTTAAATTTAGAACGTGCGGTGTGTGCCTTGGAGGATAAAATCTTTAAATTTAACTCAAATTTGAAGGGAAAAACTACTCTTTCATAACCTTAAGAAAAGAGTAAACATCCCGCACGCCTTCGATGTGTTTGGCATACCAGATCGCGTGTTTTTCCTGCTCGATATCGGTGATGATGCCGGTAAATACGACGTTGCATTGCACTACGCTTACTCTCACGCTTGTGCCACTGATTATGCTGTCTTTAAAAAAATTATTTTTTAAATTTAACATTATGGCGAGGTTACTTTCACATTCGCCGCCGTCGCTAGGGAATCTAATATACGTATAAATTTTACTCACGCCGTCGGTGTTTTTGGCTAGTTCTACGAGTTTAGTTTTGTGCTCGGCGTCAGGCACCACGCCGATGAGATACACGTCTCCATAAAAACTCTCGACGTCAACGTTTAGGTTGCTAAGCCCGCTTGAGGCTAAAATTTTAGTCTGGATTTTTGTTTTTATAAATTTATCTTTCGTTATCGAATAAATACCGCGCTCGTCTTTACTGATCTGGTAGGCGTCGTAGACGTTTATGCCAGTTAGCGGCGTCACGGTCGTAAAGAGCTCAAGACAACCGCCGAGGAAAAAAATCGGCGAAAAAATGAGAAGGTTTTTTAAAAAAAATCGCGCAAATAGCTTTTTCATCGCCGACCCATAAAATTTTCTCCAAATACTATAGAAATCAAACTAAAATTTATATAAATTTAGTTATAATCGCGCTCATCATCTAAAGACGCGGAGGATAAAGCGATCTGGTGGCGCTCGCGGACTTCAAATCCGATGGCGGGGCGGTTGACCGCTTCGCGGGGAGTTCGATTCTCTCATCCTCTCGCCAAACTTCTAAATTTATTATCTTAAAACAAGCAAAATTCAGCTACAATAAGCCGTTTATATTAAATTAATTTAAGGTTTTTCTTTTGGCTAGTTCATCCGCCTCCAAATTTTCTCTCGCACGCGCCGTTTTGGGCAAGATATACGTGGTGCTTTTTGCTACCGCCGTATTTCTGATATGCGCCGCTAGCTTTGGGTTAAATTTAAAATTTGAAGGCGTAAAAGAGGATATTTACGCTGCAAATTCTAACTTTAAAACTTTCATCAAAGAACGCGCCATAAATATAGATAACGAACTTAAACTTATCGAAAGATATATTGAAGCACCCGATTTTGACTCAAAGGCGATCTTTGACTTTGCCGTAAAAAACAATAACGAATACATGGCCTTTTTTATCGTAAACGAACGCGGCGAGATAGAGTTTGTCAGCGATGAAAAATTACGCGATACGTACTCTGCGTTTTTCCTCTCAAAGCCTTGGGAAAACGAGCCTGAGGATAAAATTTTAAGATCTGATTTTATGTTTGATAAAAGCGACGTACCGACAAGACTCGCCGCAAAAAAGATGAAAAACGGCAAAATCTTAGCAACCCTCATACGCTTTACGGCGATTTACGAGGAGTTTGCGCGCGGATACGAGAGGATCGGCGTAAATTCGTTTGCGATAGATAAAAGCGGTAGGATCGTATTTCACCAAGACCCCGAGCTGGTTTTAGAGCGCAAAAACATCTTTGATCTTTACGACGTGAGTGCGGACTACCTAAACAGCGACGAAGTAAAATTTGCAAATTTAGGCTCGCTAAACAGCGAAATTTATTATATTCAAAGTATCCCGAGGATCGGTTTGGCCGTGGTTTCAAGCTATCCTGTGGATAAATTTATAAAAGAAAATTTACTATTCTTGCTAATCTGCGTCGCGTTTTTGGCCGCGGGCGGATTTTTTACCTTTTCTTACACCAAATTTGTCAAAAACTCGGTCATAAAGCCCGTTTTATCTATCAAAAATTTAGTCGCAAAAGCCGGCGACGGCGAGGAGATCAAGACCTACGCAAAATTTGGCTCGGTAGAAGAATTTGATCAAATCTCGGACGAGATCGTCAAATTTTACGGAGATTTCGGCGAGAAAAAGGCGAAATTTGAAGAGTACTCGCACAAATTTGGATTTTTGTTTGAAAAAGGACCTTTTATCTTGCTGTTAATCGACGCAAAAAGCGGCAAGATCGTCGAAGCAAGCGCGAGGGCGTGCGAGTTTTACGGACTTAGCGAGGAAGCGATAAAAAGCAAAAATTTAGCCAAGCTAAATGCGTCAAATTTGACCGATATGAAAACGCTACAAGAAGACGAAGGCGAAATTTACGAAACGAACCATTTTGCTGCGGGCGGCGAGATAAAGCAGGTGCGCATCTACAAGCAAAACTACGAGTTACCCGGCGGCGAAAAGATCGGCTTTTGCGTCGTAAAAGACGTTACGAAGAGCAATACTTTAAAGAAAAACGCACAAAAACAAAGCGAGATAGACGCGCACTCGCCGCTGTTTAGCGTAGTTTGGAAGGACCGCTTTATAGGCGATATATCAAGCGTTTCGGACAATATCGAGCGCGCATTGGGCTACAAAAAAAGCGAAATACTCTCAAACGAATTTGAGTTTAAAAACATCATCCATCCAGATGACCGAGATAGGCTCGCGAACGAATTTAACATCAAATTTAGCTTATTTAACGCGGCTTCGCTCAAAAAAGAGAACGAGTCGCTGCAGTCTTGTAGGCTGATAAGGAAAAATCTAGAGGTCATAAACTGCAGCGTATTTATCAAATTTATCTCAAAAGACGGCAGAACCGTGGATGAGGTGATCGGATACTTTATCGAGAGCAAGCTGGCGGCAAATTTGACCACAAAAACCGGCATGGAGATAACGCGACTAAACGATAGCAAAGAGTACGCATATAAAAATACCATTTTAAGCCTATTTGCAAACGCGCAAGAAGCCGTCGCCGTAGTCGGGTTAGACGGCGTATTTTTAGACGCTAACGAAACCTTTTGCAAGATAAGCGGCTATTCCAAAGAAGAAGCCATCGGCAAGCCGTCGAATTTACTAAAATCAGGCGTGCATGATGATAATTTTTACGAACACATGTGGAAGAGGTTGTTGAAAAAAGGCTTTTATAGCGGCGAAATTTATAATAAGCGTAAAAGTGGCGAAATTTATCTCGAGCAGCTTAGTATCGCGACCGTTTATAGCGGCTCAAAGCCTAGCTACTTCGTAGCTGCGTTTCACGAGTTGCCGTGGGTAGAGCCTGAGATAAAACAGAATGAATCAAAAGCAAAGGAGCAAGAGTGAGCGAATTTGACGCGAGCGTTTACGAGCACGAAATACCAAGCGGCACGAGGCTGTATTTCGGACAAAGCGCGAAACTAAAAAGAAAGATCGAGCGAGCGGCGAGCGAAATTTTGGAAAAAAACGGATTTCACGAGATAGTGACGCCGTTTTTCTCGTATCATCAGCACCTAAGCGTGCAGCCCACGGCTCTGGTGCGCTTTAGCGATCACGAAAATCACCAAATCAGCCTGCGCGCCGATAGCACCGTGGACGTCGTGCGCATAGTTCTTAGACGCCTAAAAGATACCGAACCTAAACGCTGGTTTTACATCCAACCGGTTTTTAAGTACCCTAGCACTGAAATCTATCAAATCGGCGCCGAGCTAATCGGCGAGAGCGATCTGGCTACTAGCGTCAAGATCGCAAAGGAGCTTTTTGAGTCGTTTGACCTCGCGCCCGTGCTGCAAATCAGCCACATCGCGATCCCGCAGATCGTGTGTAGGCTCTTAAATTTACCTATTTCGATATTTGAGCACGGCGAGATCGAAAAAATCCTAAATCAAAATGAGGAGTGGCTAAAAAGGCTGGCCTTCGTAAACACTGTCGCAGATATCGACGAGATTTTGCCGGTAGTGCCGGACGAGATAAAAACTGCACTGCTTGAGATAAAAGAGCTGGCACAGGCGGTAAAATATGAAAATTTAAGAATTGTTCCGTTATATTATTCAAAGATGCGGTATTATGATAAGCTATTTTTTAGATTTTTAGGCGGCAACGCCGTGCTAAGCGGCGGCGGCAACTACGAGATAGAGGGTATCAAAAGCAGCGGCTTTGGCGTATATACCGACGCGTTAATCGAAAATTTAGATCAAAAGGAGAGAGTATGAGCAAGGCTGACGTGATAGTGGGCGTGCAGTGGGGAGACGAAGGCAAGGGCAAGATCGTAGATCTGCTAAGTGGCGGCTACGATATGGTGTGTAGGTGTCAAGGCGGACACAATGCGGGTCACACGATCGTCGTAGAGGGCAAGAAAATCGCGCTGCATCAGGTTCCATCGGGCATACTTCATAAAAATATAATCAACATCATTGGTAACGGCGTCGTACTCTGCCCGGCCGCGATAATCGAAGAGTTAAAGCAGTTTGGAGACGTTTCGGGACGGCTATTTATAAGCGATAAGGCGCATTTAAATTTGTCTTATCACGCGCAAATCGACCAAGCCAAAGAAAAAGCCAAAGGCGCGCACGCTATCGGCACGACGGGCAAGGGCATAGGACCTGCGTATAGCGACAAAATCAGCCGTAGCGGACACCGCGTTGGTGAGCTAAAAAATCCCGAAAAACTTTGCGACGCGATTCTGGCTGATTTTGCGGCAAATAAAGCGTTTTTAGACGTTTTAGGCGTCAAAGCGCCTGCTCGCGAGGAGCTTTTGGGTGAGCTAAAGAGCTACGAGGCGGCGCTGGGTAAATTTATCGTTGATACCACGCATATGGTGTGGGATGCGATAGACGCGGATAAGAAAATCTTGCTCGAGGGCGCTCAGGGTACGCTGCTAGATATCGATCACGGAACGTATCCTTTCGTAACTAGCTCAAATACCGTAACCGCAGGCAGCTGCAGCGGCATCGGACTAAGCCCTAAAAACGTCGGCGAGGTGATCGGCATCATCAAAGCCTACACAACGCGCGTTGGCAACGGTGCATTCCCGACCGAGGATATGGGCGAAGACGGCAAAAAGATACGCGAAATCGGACGCGAATACGGCGCTACGACGGGCAGGCCGCGCCGCACGGGTTGGTTTGACGCGGTCGGAGTGAGATACGCGGCGAGGCTTGACGGCGTGGATAAATTTGCGCTGATGAAGCTTGACGTTTTAGACGGTTTTAAAAAGGTAAAAATCTGCAAAGCCTACGAGAAAAACGGCAAGATAATCGAGTATTTCCCAAGCGATTTGGAGGGCGTAAAACCGGTCTACGAGGAGCTTGACGGCTGGGATAAGGTAGAAGGGGCGCGTAAATTTGACGATCTACCCGCAAATGCAAAGGCCTTTATCAAACGCATCGAGGAGATCACGGGCGTAAAGGTCGGCATAGTATCTACTAGCCCGGAGCGCGAAGACACGATAGTTCGATAAGATGAAAAGCAAATTTACGCAAATCGTAAATATAAAAAAGCGAAATTTAGACAAAATCGAGCTAAATTTGGCAAGAACCAGAAACGAGGCGGCGATGATAGAGGGCTTCATAGCGCAGGCCGCCGAGCAAATTGCAAAATTTGAAATGCCCTCTAGCGGCTCTGCGGCCGATCTGCGCGGATCGCTGGAGCTTCTGGGCGCGATGCGGCGAGAAAAAAGTCTGCTAACCGAGCGGCTCGAGCTAATGAAAAAAAACATCGCGCACCTCGAGCGGCAGTACAAGGCGGCTAATCTAGAGTACGAAAAGGTGAAATACCTGCAAACGCAGGACTTTAGCGCGCAAATAGAAAAGATAAAAAAGGCCGAAGCTACGGCTCTGGACGAGTTTGCGACGATGAATTTTACTAGGAAAAAAGAGGCGAAAGCTTGAAAAAAATTTTGATTTTACTAACTTTAAATTTATGCGTTTGGGGTGCAAACGACGTAAACGCTCAAAGCGCGAGCCAAAGCGGCTTTAAGATCCCAGTGGACTGCGTTTCGATATTTGAAACTAGAAAAGACGAGCTAAAAAGAGAGCTTGCCAAAATAGACGAAGCAAGGCAGAGTTTGGAGGCTTTTCGGGCGAGTTCGGCGGCGCTTTTTGAGGAGCGAAACGCCAAGCTAGCCGTCAAAGAGGCCGAGATAAACGCAACTCTAGCTCGCGCGCAAGAGGAAAAAAAGCAGACCGAGCAGCTGATAAAGAAAAACGAGGAAATCGTAAAAGAGCTAAGAACGATGACTAGCGACAAGGTCGGCGAGACCTACGGCAAGATGAAAGACCAAGCTGCCGCCGACGTGCTAAGCGCGATGGATAGGACGGACGCGGCTAGCATTATGTACTCGTTAAGCCCTAAAAAAATCTCCGCGATAATGGCAAAAATGGAGCCTACCGCAGCGTCTGAAATCACGCTTTTAATCAAACAAGGCCCGCCATTTATAAAAGCCGAAAAAAACGTAACGCAGGAAGTCTCACCGACTTCGCCCGACGGCCCGGCGGGAAATCTGCTAAATTTGTAAATTTGGGCTATAGCGCTCTAAATTTAGCTTGGCTCGCGTCTAAATTTGAGCTCAAATTTGCGCGGGTAATGCGAAAGCTAAATTTGCCTTTGGCGGTAAAATTTGACTCCAAAGGCTAAATTTTATTGCCGTCAAATTTAACGCTAAAACCTAAATTTAACTAACACCCAGTCTTAAAAAAGCCAAAAATACTTTAATCCGAGCGTCAAATTTTGCTTCAAATTTTACCAAAAACAAACGCTTGCCAAAACAAAAACTCCGTGAGATTTTAGGTATTTCTTACCAAATTTTGGTTAAAATCAAGTCCAAAAAGAGAGGTAAAAATGCGTATAAAACTCCCACACACACCCTACATCGCGCACAAAATCGCTATTGATTTATTAAAGTCCGGATTCGTAAATTTAACGCGCGGAGTAGAGCCCGTAGCGGCATGCGCGAAAGAAATTTTAGATAACGATTTGCAAAAAGAAAAGGCTCTTGAAGAGCGCGTAAACGAGGTGCTCGCCGAGAACGAAGACGATATGGAGAGCATGCAAGTTGATAGAAAAAATATGTTTTGGCTTGTAAAAAAGAAGCTAGCTAAAGAGTACGGCGTGATACTTACGTACGAAGACCGCTTTAGCAACGTCGCCCACCTAGTGCTTGAGGGCGCTTGGAAAAAGGGGCTCATCGACTACACGGTTTCCGAAAATCGTATCAAAAACATCATCTATGGCTCGATCGAAGAGTATATAAAAACGTATGAAATTTTACAAGACGTGGTCATCGACAAGATCGACGGCTACAAGCGCAAATTAATCCCGGGCACCGAGGAGTACGACATCGTATTTGAGCGGCTCTACGAGGACGAACTAAGAAAACGAGGCATGCTGTGAGAGCTTATATCTACCTTGAAAACGGCGTTTTTTTACAGGCGAAGGCCTTTGGTGCGAGCGGTACAGCTAGTGGCGAAATGGTCTTTAACACGAGCCTAACGGGCTATCAAGAGATCATGAGCGATCCTAGTTACGCTGGGCAGTTTATCGTTTTTACCATGCCTGAGATCGGTATAGTGGGCGTAAACGAAGACGATATGGAGAGCGCGAAAATCCACGCTAGCGGCGTTTTGATGAGGGATTTTAACGCTACTACGTCAAATTTCCGCTCGCAAAAAAGCTTGGAAGAGTTTTTCAAAGAGCAAGGCAAATTTGGCGTTTACGATATCGACACTAGATTTTTAACCAAGATGTTGCGTGATAATGGTGCGCTACACGCGGTGATCTCGACTGAAATTTCAGACGAAAAAGAGTTAAAAAAACTGCTCGAAAACTCGCCTAGAATTTCAGAGATAAACTACGTCGCAAAGGTGAGCACAGAGCAAATTTACGCTCACGAAAAGGGTGGCTGGGATCACGCTAGCAAAGCCTACGCTCCGCTAAAATCAAACGGCAAAAAGATCGCCGTCATCGACTACGGCGTGAAGCGAAACATCCTAAACGAGCTTTGCGAAATGGGCCTTGAGACGCAAATTTACCCGCACGACGTGCAAGCAGATGAGCTCATCGCTAAATTTAAAAGCGGCGAGATAAACGGCGTGTTTCTCTCAAACGGCCCCGGCGAGCCAAAGGCCCTAAAAAACGAGATCGCGCAGATAAAAAAGCTTATCGAGGCTCGAGTGCCGATTTTTGGCATTTGCCTCGGACATCAGCTGCTTAGCAACGCATTTGGCTTTGAGACGTACAAGCTAAAATTCGGTCAGCACGGCGCAAATCACCCGGTTTTAAATTTGCAAACCAAAGCAGTCGAAATAACGGCGCAAAATCACAACTACAACGTTCCAGAGGAGATCGCGCAGGTTGCCGAGATCACGCACAGAAATCTTTTCGACGGTACGATCGAGGGCGTGAAGTACAAGGATTATCCCGTATTTTCGGTACAGCATCACCCCGAGGCTAGCGGCGGGCCGAGCGAGAGCAAATATATCTTTAAACAATTTTTAGAAATTTTATAGTTGCTAGTCGCGGTCAAATTTGAGCTAAATTTAGGGCTAAATTTGCGGGCCGAATTTAGCCCCTGCGTGGCTAAAATTTACAAATGAAATTTATCGGTCAAATTTGATGAGCGGCGCGGAGTTTGTTGGGGTATTGAGCGTCGCGGCACTTAGCTCGGTAGGCCACTGCGTAGGCATGTGTGGCGGTTTTGCTATCGTGTTGGCACGGTTTTTGAACGGTAAAGGTAAAATTTTTAGCACCGCGATGATAGCAGGGTACAACCTAGCTCGAATTTGTGCTTATATGCTACTTGGCTTTATTTTCGGGTCGCTTGGCGGCGTTTTTACGCTATCTCTTGCGGCGCGAGGCTACCTGTTTTTTGCTATCGGCGTTTTTATGGCGGTTTTGGGCGTCGCGCTCATTAGGCGCGGTGCGGTGTTAAATTTCATCGAGAAAAACGCATTTTTATCCAAAATTTTAAACGAAAAAATGAAAGCCGCAATCTCTAAAAATAGCGTGCTCGGGTTTTTGACGCTCGGGTTTTTAAACGGGCTACTGCCGTGCGGAGTGGTTTATTATTTTTTAGCTTTAGCCGTAGCTAGCGGCAGCGGGGCAAAGGGCGCGGCGATCGCGGCTACGTTTGGTGCGGTTAGCTTTTTTGCGATGAGTTTTTACGCGCTGGTTTTAAAGGCAGTGAGCGAAAAATTTAAAAAACATGCGTTAAATTTAAGCGGCGCGGCGATAATAATTTACGGAATTTATCTATCTTTTATAGGATTTACGGCGAGCAATGGATAACATCAAAGCAAGATTTAGGCAGTATCAAGAGGCTATCGAGACCAGCAATATAGTCTCAAAGACCGACACGAACGGCACTATCACCTTCGTAAACGACGAGTTTTGCAAGATGTCTGGCTTTACGCGCGAGGAGCTAATCGGCGCAAATCACAACATCGTGCGCCATCCCGAGGTGCCAAAGGAGGTTTTTGCGCGGCTTTGGGATACGATTCTAGCCAAAAAAGTGCACAAAGGCACGATAAGAAATCGCACCAAGGACGGCCGCGACGTCTATCTAAACACGACTATCATCCCGATTTTGGATTTAAGCGGGCAGATCGAGGAGTTTCTTGCGATCAGGCATGACGTGACGGACGTGATAAACCTAAATAACGAGCTTGAAAAGACGAAAAAAGAGCTGTTAAATTTAAACGAAAAACTCGAAAACAGGGTCGCCGAGCAGACGGCCAAGCTCGTA
>NZ_CALKTQ010000175.1 GCF_937997465.1 uncultured Campylobacter sp.
GGTATTGTTTTTTCGCTATCCTTGCCCGTTTTTACCGTGCTTTTTTTTAACTACGAGCCTTATCATTTTTTCATCAGACAGCTTGTCGTGGGAGCGATCGGGATATTTTTGATGTGGGGCATCTCGCGCCTAGACCCTGACAAATCCATGGTCTGGATCGGCTTTTGTCTGTTTGGCTTTTGCGCTATCGCGATGGGAGCTATGCACGCGCTACCTAGCTCGCTGGTTACCGATGCGGGCGGTGCAAAGCGCTGGATACGTTTGCCGGGCTTTTCTCTAGCGCCTGTTGAGTTTTTTAAGATCGGTTTCGTTTACTTTTTGGCATGGAGTTTTGCGCGCAAGATCGACGGCAGCAAAAAGAGTCTAAAGCAGGAATTTAAGCTCATTTTGCCTTATATGTTTTTGTTTTTGATAGCCGTTTATCTCATTGCCATCCTTCAAAACGACCTCGGTCAGGTCGTCGTTTTGGCGCTTACGCTTATCGTTATGATGCTTTTTGCCGGTACTAGCAAGCGGCTTTTCGTCATCGGTATGGCGGGCGCTTCAGTGCTTGCTTTTGTCGCTATTTTTACGTCGGAGCACCGAATTTTGCGTATAAAATCATGGTGGGGCACGGTGCAAAATATGGTCCTTTCGCTAATGCCCGAAAATATGGCAAATATGTTTCGCGTCGAGGGCGTACCTGAGCCATATCAGATCTCGCACTCGCTTAATGCGATAAAGCACGGCGGATTTTTCGGCGAAGGGCTGGGAGCTGGCGTGTTTAAGCTCGGATTTTTGAGCGAAGTGCACACGGACTTCGTACTTGCCGGTATCGCCGAGGAGGTCGGGGTGCTGGGGATACTTATCATCACGTCGCTTCTTTTGATTTTGCTTTTCCGTATCTTTCGCGTCTCGTCAAGGCGCGAAAACAAAGTCTACCATCTCTTTACGCTCGGCGTCGGGCTTCTCATCTCGTTTTCGTTTATCATGAACTCATACGGCATCACCTCGATCACGCCTATCAAAGGCATCGCCGTGCCGTTTCTAAGCTACGGTGGCAGCTCGATCCTAGCGCTTTGCATAGGGGTCGGCATGGTGCTGATGGTGAGCAAAAAGGTAAAAGATTGAGCTCAAATTTGACTTGCAACGCAAATTTAAACTCAAATTTGAACGTCCGAAATTAGATAACAAGGAGTAAAATTTGACGTCTGAAATTTTACAAGACAAAGAGCAAAATTCAGCTGAAATTTCGCCGTCAAATTTGACTAACGGCGAAGCCCAAAACAAAATCGAAAGTAGTCTGCAAAGCAGCGCTATCGTTATCTGCGGAGGCGGCACTGGCGGACACCTGGCTGTCGCAAAAGCTCTAAACGAAGAACTGGTATCGCGCGGATGTAGGACGATATTTGTAGGCTCAAGC
>NZ_CALKTQ010000176.1 GCF_937997465.1 uncultured Campylobacter sp.
ATTTCGCCGTTTTTATCATTGATTAGATCGTCGTCGATCCAAATTTGGAGGGTTTTACCGCCGCGACCGATGCCGTCGGTGTAGGTAAAGTTTAATATATTAGACTTTACAACGCAAAATTTTTTGTTTTGCGAGTTGAATTTTAGTACTGATTTTTGGATAGCCCTGTCGGTTACACCCAAAATCTCCGCGGCTTGTTTAGAATTTACCCACATTACGCTACCTTGATGCCGTCTTTTTCGAGTATTTTTTTGGCTTTTTGGCTTATGTAGCCTTTGTAGAAGCTGCTTAAGCTTAGGCCTCTCATTGCGCAATAGTCTTTTAGGTCGTATTTTAGCTTTTCTTTTACGGCCTTTGCGACCGGTTTTACCCTATATCCTGGCATTTTTACTCCTTTTAAATCAAATTTTATTGTTAAGCGGATATTTGTAAGCCCTCTGGTATCATTATTTCGCGACCAAGCGAAATTTAACTCAAAGGACTTACAAATGACTAAAGAGGAAATTCAACTCGAACTTACAAAGATCGTTTTTCAGGTCAAAAAGCCGGAGTCCGGCCATTTAGACAAAGCGACGCAAGAAATACTGGACGTTTATAAGCAAATAGGCGATTATCTCAGCTCACTTGAACAAGAGAAATTCGATAATAAGCCGCCAAAAGCTTAATGATCCTCGCTTGGTCGTTACTTTCGGACTCATCACAGTGCTTATCTATGATAGCTACTAACTCTTTTACCGTATCCAAGGTCTTATCTTTTTCTTTAGCGCATTGCATGCGAACTCCTTATAAGGTAATTTATCCGCTTAACAATAAGATTTCAAATAACATTTAGAAAATTTTAATCTTTTTATAGATATTATCTTTCTAAATATGTTTGTAATTATAGTCTAATTAATTAGATTTGTCAAGGGGATATTATGGACTTAGCTCAAAAAATTAAACTTTTACGCTCTGAAAAGGGCTGGACGCAAGAAGAATTAGCAAAAAAATCGGGCGTGTCGATCCAAAGCATTAAACGTTATGAGACCGGTATAGGTGAAAATATCACAACATCAAACCTAGAAAAAATTGCAAAAGTTTTTGATGTAAAAAAATCATATTTTTTAAATGATGATGAAGGTTCGTTAGTGGTTCGTAAGTCTAATGGAAATTTAGTTCGTAAGTCGTTCGTTAGTCACGAAAATTTGTCCCCTAGTGCCTCAAATCTTAAAAAATCAGATAAATCTTACGAAAATGAAGAAGAAAATGAAATCATAGCCATACCGTACTTTGAAGACACTTACGCCAGTGCTGGAGATGGCGTCATTGACTATGATGAATCGCCGATAACCCTAGATTTTAATGAGGGATTTTTGCGCGGCTTTTTGGGCATAAAGGGCGATCTAAGCTGCATTCATATCATAAATGCTCGTGGCGATAGCATGCAGCCTACGATCGACAATGGTGAGCTTCTTTTTGTTAGTGCTATAAGCGGCGGCAACGGTATAATTAGCGGTTATGTATATGTCGTAAATTACAGTGGCGACATCTACGTAAAACGCCTAGAGCGAGACCCAACAACGGGTGCGATAACGTTGGTCTCGGATAATCAAAACTATAGGCCCATTATCATAGAGGGTGAAAATTTGGAAAACTGCAATATAATAGGGCGTGTAGTGGCACACATTAGAAAAGGTACGATTTAAACGGCTTTTAAAAAGGTTTTAAAGGTGGTGTAAAATTTTGTAAAGTTTTTGTAAAGTAATGTAAAGTCAAATTTCGCCACTTTGATTTTGGATAAATCTGCTCTCAATACCTATTTTTAGGCACTCAGCTCAAATTTTCCCTCACTTTGATTTCTGACAAAACTTTACAGATTCGTGAAGCCTATTAAATATATATATTTTTGAATTAAAATCATTGTCTTCAATTAATTTTTTATAAAAATCAACTGTATTATCAGATGCTACTAATATCATAAATGCCCTTATTAATTCACTCTGCAATGTGTAAGTATCGTTATTTTCTTTTTTAACATTTTCAGTAACTTCATCAATAATTTTATATACATCATTCGCAAATTCTTTGTGTTGCTTGTCAAAATTTTCATCTTTTTTATATAATTCATTAAGTTTTATATGCAGTTCGTGTGCAATTTCTTTATTTTCTTCAGAAGATACATCAATGCTTTTTAGTTTATCTTCTAATTTTTTTATCATTTCACCATAGTCGTTGTAGCCTTCTTGATAAAAACTATCTTTAGATTTCAAATTATTGTTAGTGTGTTTTTTTACCATATCCCTAAATCTTCTATCTTATTAAGGTGATCGCCATACCACTGCATCAGCTTGACTCTTACATCATCCTTTGCCATCTTGCGCTGGTAGTGTTCTTTTATTTGATTTTTCTCTTTATGTGCCAGACTAGCCTCGATCGCTTCCTCTGTTACGCCATATTTTAACAGATCCGCTTTGTTCAAAGTGCAAATGGTCCTAAACACCGATCTAAAGCCATGTGCCGTTGCTAGCCCTTTGTGTTTATTTTTGTACCCCATGTTCTTTATTGCTTTATTTATAGTTCCGCTTGCAATATGACCCGTTTCCGCTTGTATGCTAGGAAAAACATATATACTATTCTGACTATACCTAAACTGTTCTTCTAAAATTTTAAGGGCATAAGTGTTTAAAAATGCATGGTGGGTTTCTCTCATTTTCATTTCAGTAGGTCGTATAGTCCAAATCCCGTTTACCATATCAATATCTTCCCATTTAGCCTCGGCCGTATTCCCGGCTCTATTGCCTGTAAGTATTTGTAGGTAGATGGCCCGCTTTGTATTAAGCTCAACGGTGTTATTGTTTTTCAAATCTTGGATAAACTCTTTTATCAAATCATCATCTATTAGCGCAGGATGTCTTGTATCAATTCCATTTTTCTTATTAAACAATTTAGCTGTTGGAAAATCTTCACTCAAATACTGCGTCGGATCGAGAGAAATATAGCCGTCTCTACAAGGTGTTTTAAAAATATCTTTCAGATACCCTATTATTCTGTGGATCGTCTCAAGTCTTGATTTGTTGGGGTTATTTGGATTAAAGATGGGCGTTAATAAAGATTTTAAGTCCGATGCCTTTATATCTTTTACGTCTTTGGTAGATAGCGAGGGCAGTATATACGTATCTAAGCGACTTTTGATTTTTACATAGTAGCTCTCAAGAGTTATGGCCTTTTTTTGATTTAGCCATTCGTTGGCTAAATTACCAAAAATATACTTACTGCTTTTGTGATCAAGGCTTTCTAAACTCTTGCCCTGTTCTAGGTTGTTCAATATGCCTAATGCGTCTTTTCTTGCCTCTTCTACGCTATAAATGCCAGGTCTAAAGTCTTTTAGCTTTTTCCGCTTCTTGTCTTTTAGCCTAATGAAAAAACTTTTAAGCCCGCTTGGGTTAATGGAGATGTATAGTTCTTTTGGGGCTCCTACAGCCTTAATATACTCTTTGTCTTTTGGGTCAAGTTTTCTTATATCCCGATCTGTTAAATAGTTTCTTGAAACATTGGCCATTTTATCGACTTCTTACCTAATAAATATTTCTTACCTAATTTCTTACCTTTTAAAACTACAACGAATTATATTTGAGTAAAATTAAAAAATACCTAAATGCGTATAAAAGTGCCTTTTATAGGGTGTTTATTGAGTAAAATTAAACCGAAATGAATATTAAGAATAGGTGAAAATGGGGATAAATGGTGGCCCCGAATGGACTCGAACCATCGACCACTACCATGTCAAGGTAG
>NZ_CALKTQ010000177.1 GCF_937997465.1 uncultured Campylobacter sp.
TTTTTAGGACTTTGCTCGCTAAAATAACTCTATAACACTAAAATAATAATATGCTTAATCATAAAAACTAATACCTTTACTAAATCTAGAATTTTAATTTTTAGTTGTAATATTTCAATATTTAAAGCTATTTGATAATAATTAAAAATGAATTTATACCGTTATTAAATATGCTAAAAATACACATTTTACCCCAAGGAGAGAGCATGAGAGATGACGTCCTAGTTAGGATAAACGAGCGACTTAACGTGCTTGCCGCGCTTCCGACTTTAAAAAACGGATCGATTGGCGAAGCTTTAAAGAAAAGCGGATTTAGCAGGCGAGATTTTATGAAGTGGGCGGGCGCGATGACGGCGTTTATGGCGCTGCCTGCGTCAATGACGCCGACCGTAGCTAGAGCTGCCGAGCTTAGCGATAGATTGCCAGTGATATGGCTACACATGGCCGAGTGTACGGGATGTAGCGAGAGCTTGCTTCGCACCGATACGCCGAGTATAGATAGCTTGATTTTTGACTACATTAGCCTTGAGTATCATGAAACCGTGATGGCTGCGGCAGGCTGGCAGGCTGAGGAAAACCTAGAAAGCGCGATCGAAAAATACAAAGACAGATACATCCTTCTAGTCGAGGGCGGCATACCTACGGGCGATACGGAAAACTATCTAACGGTCGGTCCTTTGGGTCTTAGCGGCCTTCATCACGCAAAGCACGCGAGCCAGAATGCCGCGGCGATATTTGCCATCGGTACCTGTTCGAGCTTTGGCGGTATACAAGCGGCAAAGCCAAACCCGTCAAATTCCGTCGGCCTATCAAAAGTAACTTCAAAACCGGTCATAAACGTCCCGGGCTGTCCTCCGAGCGAGAAAAATATCGTGGGCAACGTCCTTCACTACATACTTTTTGGCACATTGCCTGCGCTTGACGTATTTAACCGTCCGAAGTGGGCTTACGGGCTTAGGATCCACGATCTTTGCGAAAGACGCGGTAGGTTTGACGCGGGCGAGTTCGTGCAGACCTTTGGCGACGAGGGCGCAAAAAACGGCTACTGTCTCTATAAAGTCGGCTGCAAAGGCCCATATACGTTTAATAACTGCTCCCGCGAGAGGTTTAATCAGCACACCAGCTGGCCGGTGCAGGCGGGTCACGGCTGTATAGGTTGCTCGGAGCCTGATTTTTGGGATACGATGGGGCCTTTTGAGGAGCCGATGGCCGATAGGCTGTTTAACACGGTTTTGGGTCTAGGCGCCGATAACGTCAGCGATAAAATCGGCATCGGAGTGCTGGCGCTCGCAGGTATCGGTATAGCAGCGCACGCCGCGATAAGCATTTTTGCTAAAGACAAAGAGGAGGCGTAAAAATGAGCGAGCAAAGAATAGTAATAGACCCGATAACCAGGATAGAAGGCCACCTGCGCATAGAGGTCGTCGTAGATGAAAATAACGTAGTTAAAGAAGCCTACTCGGGCTCGACGCTTTGGCGCGGTATAGAGCAGGTCGTAAAGGGGCGAGATCCGAGGGATGCTGGATTTTTTATGCAGAGGATTTGCGGAGTTTGTACGTTTTCGCACTACCGTGCGGGTATCATGGCCGTCGAGAATGCGCTAGGCATCACGCCTCCACTAAACGCGCAGCTAACGCGCACGCTGATGAATAACGCCCTTTATATGCACGATCACGTGGTACATTTTTATCAGCTTCACGGCCTTGACTGGGCGGACGTGGTTTCGGCTCTAAGCGCGGACGTACACAAAGCTAGCGACGAGGCGTTTAAATACTGCGACACGCCGTATGCGACCGGCGCAGATAAGCTAAAAGAGGTAAAAGAGCGCGTTGAAGCCTTTGTAAAAAAGGGAAATTTAGGGCCTTTTGCCAACGCGTATTGGGGACATCCGACCTATAAATTTACGCCTGAGCAAAATTTGATCGTGCTTTCGCACTATTTAGAGTGTCTAAGGATACAAAGAACGGTAGCGCAGATGATGGCGATATTTGGCTCCAAAAACCCGCACCCGCAAAGCCTAACCGTGGGCGGCGTGACCTGCGTCATGGACTTGCTAGATCCTGCAAGACTGGGCGAATATCTAACTAAATTTCAAGAAACGGCCGATTTTATTAACAGGGCGTATTATCCAGATCTCGTCATGGCTGCTAAAGCCTACGGCAGCGAGCCTAGCGTGCTAAAAGACGTCGGCGTGTCAAATTTATTCGCTTACGACGAGTTTTTAGTCGGTAGAAACGAGTATCTGATCCAAGGCGGCGCTATCCTAAACGGAGACATCAGCAAGGTTTACGAAGTAGACGGTGATAAGATCACCGAGGAAGCCACTCGCGCATGGTATAAAAACCCGGCCCCACTGCACCCGTATGATGGCGAGACCGAGCCAAACTACACTGGCCTAAAAGATATGAAAACATTGGGCGGCAGCGGCAAAGAAGTAGATACTAAAGTCTTTGACGAAAAGGGCAAATATAGCTGGATCAAAGCTCCTCGCTACGACGGCAAACCTATGCAGGTGGGCCCGATAGCAAGCATCGTGATAAACTACGCCAAAGGCAACGAGCGCGTGGTAAAGATAGTAGATAAATTTTTAAAAGACTCTGGGCTGCCGCTTGAGGCGGTATTTTCTACGCTGGGTAGAACCGCAACCAGGATGCTAGAGGCCAAACTAGTAG
>NZ_CALKTQ010000178.1 GCF_937997465.1 uncultured Campylobacter sp.
TCACGCTTTAGCATTCCGTCTGTTTACAGCTACGAGCGTAGCGAAATAGAAATACTGGTGTTTTATTTGCTGCACCTCTACCTCTCTTACCTCTTACTCGTTTAGATCCGAAGTAACTTTCATCTATTTCAAAGCGAAGCTTCTAGGCGAGCTTGCGAGCTGGAAATTTCGCCTGAAAACTTAGATACCTTCTCACACTCTTTAGACATAAGAATTCTTATTTCTCTAAAGATTTTACATAGGGTTGCTTCTGAAATTTTAGTTAAATTCGATATCTTTGATGCTTCTATGTCTTCTGCAAAATACTTGAGAATTTCTCTAAATTTAGCTTCAGAAATTCTTGAACGGATTATATATTTATTTTTCATCGAACTCATCGTAACCTAATGCTCCTTTGTGTGAGATTAAGTTAAAGAGAGCCTTTAATTTTTGCAATACGGCAGATAAGGAATACGTCAAAATTTGTACATTTTTAAAGTGCTTGTGTGGTATTGATTTTGGATCAAATTTAATCTATTTGCCTTATGGAACCAAATAGGTACGAGCATAAGACCAATCTACAACATACCACACAAAAAAGCCAAAGAACCAAGGAAAACCGTGCAAACCGGTAAATCAAATTTGCTCGTCTTGCCTTTTATCCTGATAGCGGATGCTGAGCTGCGGCAACGGTATAGAGATGCCTTTAGCGTCAAACGCGAGCTTGACGCTCTCTAGCATAGCAAACTGCACATCTGAAAAATCACCGCTCGCACACTAAAATCTAGCAGTCAAATTTACGCTATTTTCACCCAAACTCCCGACGCCGACGAATGGCTTTGGCTCTTTTAGGATCTTTTTGTTTTCGTCAGCTAGGTTTAAAATAATCTCTTTTGCAAGCCTTAGATCGTCTTTATAATCTATGGAAAATACGAGCTCAACCCGCCTGGTACCCTCTTTTGAGAAGTTTATTATATTGCTACTTATGATGCGTCCGTTTGGGATAATGATGGTTTTGTGATCGGTTGTACGCAAAATAGTGCTAAACATATTAATCTCTTTGACTGCGCCTTGCACGCCTGCGACTTCTATGTGGTCTTTGAGTTTAAACGGCCTAAAAAATATTATCAAAAATCCTGCGCCTATGTTTGAAAAAGTATCCTTAAACGCCATACCGATAGCAAGACCGATAGCACCAAGCGCAGCGACAAACATAGATGTCTCGACGCCCAAATTTGCAATCGCGGCTATGATAACAAAAGCCATGAGAAGCGTTTTGATGATATTTACAAGGAAATTTGAAAGAGTTTCGTCAAGTATAGAAGAAGTAACTAATTTTGATATAAGATTTGAGATTTTAGCTACCAACCATTTGCCGATAAGCAAGATGGCGATAGAACCTAAAATTTTTAAAGAATAGGACGAGATTAACGACCAAATAAGTTCAAATTTAATCTCGTCCATGCATTATTAAGCTAGACTAATTATTTGTTAAATCTAGCTTCAACGCGTCTGTTCTCAGCACGTCCTTCTTTTGTTTTATTTGAAGCGACAGGTTTAAGCTCGCCGTATCCTACAGTAGTGATCTTGTCTGCGCTTACGCCAAGCTCTTCAAGAGCTTTAGCAACTGCGTTTGCTCTTTTTTCAGATAGTTTTTGATTGTAAGCCTCAGCACCAATACTGTCTGTATGTCCGCTTAGAACTACGCGGTAGCCTGGATTTTCACCCATAAAGTTAGCTACTTTCTTGATCTCCTCAAGATATTTTGGAGTTACTTTGTAGCTATCGAATGCAAAATTTACGCCGATATCTCTAAGAACGATAACCTTCTCGCATCCAGTCTCATCAACTACTACCCCAGCCGGTGTATTTGGGCATTTATCGACATCGTTTAAAACACCGTCATTATCATCGTCAAGGCTTACAGGAGCTGAAACAGGCTCAGCTTTTGGCGCTTCTGCAACCACAGGAGCATTTTTGGCACCGAAGCCGACTGCAAAACCTAGCGTATAGAATAGGTTGTGATCCGCATGCTCAAATTTAATAGCATCTACCGCTTCAGCGCGTAGAGCAAAGTTATCGGTAATTTGATATCTCAAACCAAGGCCGTATTGACCGAAGCCGCCGTCATCATTTTTGACGAATTTTTTTGAGACATCCTCATAACCTGCACCAAGCAAGCCATAAAGAGATAGTTTTTCAGTTAGGCCGAAATCTTTAATAGCATTAACGAAATATCTAGTAGCCTTTCCGTCTACGCCATACTCTCTTATCTTGTTAGTGTGGCTAAGACCAAGTTCTACGTGGTCTATAAAGAAATTTTCTAGGTTTCTTCCGATTCTTAAACCGATAGCTGACTGTTCATTTGTTCCTAAATTTCCTTCAGGATGAACGCCGCCTATTGTCGGAGTTAGTTCGTAATTGTAAGCTGAATCAGCGGCAAAAAGCGCAGAAGCAGCAACTAAAGCAAGAGCAATCTTTTTCATAAGTTATCCTTTCTTTTGCCTCGTTTTTTCACGAGACTATTTTTTGATTTTATCACTAATTTATAAATCTAAATTTAACACGTAATTTAAGACGCATCAGTCCTATCAAACCGTATACCTCATCCCCTAAATTTAAAAGCCGACAAAACGGCTTTAACAAACTATTAGCGTTTAGAGAATTGCGGGCTTCTTCTAGCTTTTCTTCTACCGAATTTCTTACGCTCGACAACGCGTGAGTCGCGAGTTAGTAGGCCTTTTGGTTTTAGAGTCGCTCTAAAGTCGGTATCGAATAGAGCCAATGCTCTTGAAATGCCGTGCCTTAGCGCCTCAGCCTGAGCAGAGTATCCGCCGCCTAGAGTAGTTGCGGTTACGTCTACAGAGCTCTCTTGTTTTGTTAAAAGTAGAGGTTGAACTACTTTTAGCTTGATAGCTTCATGTCCGCCGAGCCAAGTGTTTAGATCAAGTCCGTTTACTAAAATTTTACCGCTGCCCGGTTTTAACCAGACTTTTGCTACGGCAGTTTTTCTTTTACCGGTTGCATAAACTTTCGCCATGATTATTTTCCTTCTTTTTTAGCTATTTGAGCCGTGTGCGGATGCTCGCTGCCGGCGTAAACTTTTAGTTTTTTTATCATCTCTCTGCCGAGTTTTGTTTTTGGAAGCATTCCGCGAACGGCTAGCTTGAACAGTTTTTCAGGTTTGTCAGCCAAAAGCTCGCCAAATTTCTCGCTCTTCGTGCTACCAAAATACCCTGAATGGCGGTGATAAAGCTTTTGCTCGGCTTTATTGTTGCCCGTAAATTCGGCTTTAGAAGCGTTGATTATGATAACGTAATCGCCGCAATCGACATTCGGAGTGAAATTTGGCTTATGCTTACCGCGAAGCAGCGTAGCCGCCTCGGTTAGCAATCTACCAAAACGCTTGCCCGCCGCGTCAAGCACGATCCACTCGCGCTCCACTTCGTTTGGTTTTGTTATTTTCGTCATTTTCTTACCCTTTAGATAATTTTAAGTCGTGATTGTATTCAAATGCACCTTACAAATAGCTTAATTTAAGCTATATTTAAATATCAATGCTTCGAATTTCATCCCGTAAAGCGTAAAATATCGCCGCCCTCACGCTCAAATTCGGGTAAATTTGAGCCAATATTCTTTTGTATTCCGCCACTTGCGCGATGTTTTCATCTATATTTTTATCGCTCGTTTTATAGTCGATCACGCAGATTTCAGATTCGCCAATACAGAGCAAATCAAGCTGTTTTAACGCACTCTCATATCGCAAAGGCTGCTCTTTAAACACCCTCTTTGCCTGCGTCATTTGCTTAAATTTAGGCTCGTTTGTCAAATTTAGCCCGCGAGCGTAAATTTCATCCAGCTCGCCCTCGTCTAAAAATTTATGAAACGCGTTTCGCATCGAAATTTGCGCCGTTTTTAGCGAGCTCTCGTCAAATTTTTCAGCCATCTCGAGCAGATAGTGCAGCGCCAAACCAAAATAAATCGCCTTTTGATTTTTGCCCTCGGTTTTGGGCGTTTCATCTACGATTTGCTTTGAAATTTGAGCTAGCCCTATAGGCTCAAATTTGCCCGCCACCGTCAAATTTCGCGCCTTGCTAGGCGTAGGCTCGCCAAAGCTAAAATCAACCAAATCAAGATACTCTATAACCTCGCCGCTACTCTCATACGCCCCAAAAAAGCTCGGATTTCTGCCGTTGGCGCCCGTTTTTTTTACGATGATTAGCCCGCCAATCGCCCGCGTTAGCGCGACGTAGAGCTTATTCATATCCTCCTCGCACTCGAGCCGCGCCGCCTTTTCTTTTAGCCTTGCAAAATCCTCGTCGATGCACTGTTTTTTGACGTTGTGTCGCACCTGCCAGGAGCCCTCGTCGGCGTCGTATTCCGCGATGAAATTTGATCCGTCGTGCCGTCCAGCGCCGATTTTATCGCACACGATCACGTTTTCAAACTCGAGCCCCTTTGACTTGTGCACGGTCATTATTTTCACGCCCTCGCCGCTTTTTGCGCTCGCTTTTGCTGCAAATCTATCAAGATTATAGATAAACTCGGTCAAATTTGAGTAAGGCTGCGCTAGCTCTAGCAGCCGCAAAATGTCCGCGTCGCTCATATCTACGCCAAGCTTGCCCGCTAGATAGTGTAAGCTCTCAAGCGCCGATTTTTGCGGATTTACGCTCAGTTCTACGGCGTTTACGTCAAGGATCGCTTCGGTATTTAGCTTGTAAATTCGCTCGCCAAATAGGCAAAATTTAGCGTACTCCACTACTGCGCGCGCATTTTTACTAGCTAGCAGGGGCATCACGCCCTCGCTCACGCTTTTTATGCCAGCTTCATCAAGCAAATTTGCGATTTTATTTATATCGTCGTTTTTCCAGCAAAGCACGGTGATATCGTCTTCGCAAACCCCTTTTTCAAGCAGAAATTTAACCTGCTGCGCCGCCTCCATCGCCACGTCATCGCCGCTAGTTACCCGCACGAATCCAACATCGTCCGCCTGCGCCTCAAAATACGGCATCTGCCCTACCAAATTTACCCGTTCGCTCTCTTTTTGGGGTGTTCTTTGCGGTTTAAAATTTTCGATCTTGCCGGCAAATACGGCGTTCGTAAATCTCACTAGCGCCTTTTTGCTGCGGTAATTTACCTCCAAATTTTGCGCTTTTATCTGCGGAAAATCGCGCATCAGCTTGCCGAAAAGCTCCTTTTTGCCGCCGCGAAAGCGGTAAATGCTCTGCTTTACGTCGCCCACGTAAAAAAAGCTGCCAAGCCCGTTTTGTCCGTATCCGGCGACGATTTCCTCGATGAGCGGACGCATGATCTCGTACTGCGCGACGTTGGTGTCTTGAAACTCGTCGATTAGCAGGTGGTTTATCCGCCCGTCGAGTCTAAAATAAAGCATCTGCGCGTCCGTCTCGCCGCCCCTTAAAAGCTCGTAAACCAGGCGCGTCACGTCGCTAAATGCAAGCGAATTTAGCCTTTTGTTTAGCGAGATTTTGCACTCTTTGTAGATTTTTAAAAATCTAGCCAGCTCGGCGATTTTATACTCCTCAAGCGCATCAAAATACTGTTTTAATCGCGCTTTTAGCGTAAAAAACATCTCGTCGAGCTCCGGCGTATAAATTTTAGAAAACGTACGATAATCAAGGCTCGTGCGCGACATAAACGAGCGAGCTAAAATTTCACTCGGAGTTCCCTCTTTTACGGCGTTTTGCGCGTCTTTGCCGCCGCCTCTAGCTAGGACGTACTCGCGCATATTTTTTAGCGCTTCTTCTACGCCGCTTTCGTTTGGAAACGCCGCATTTTCGCTGCTTTTTAGCTCGCCGAAATTTTCGTAAAACATCTCCAAACTCTCAAAAAAGCTACCCTGACTGCGCTCAGCCGTTGCTATCAAATTTGCAAGCGCCTTTAGCAGCCGCATATCCTTGCTCACGCTCGCGACGAACTCGCCCCGCTGCAGCTCGTTTAAATTTTCGCTCACTTCAAAATCCGCACTCAGCCCCAAATTTAAGCAAAAGCTACGCAAGATGCCGACGAAAAACGAGTCAAACGTGCCAATTTTTAGATCGCTTTCTAAAAAATGCGTCGCCCTAGCGTCGCGCATGGCTAAAATTTCATCCCTGTCCGCGCCCAAAATTTGCTCCAGCTCGGCTAGCTCCGCGCTCTTTTTCTCGAGCCGCAAAAAGGTCTGCACGATGCGCTCTTTCATCTCGTTTGCGGCCTTTTTGGTAAAGGTTAGTGCCGTGATCTCGCGCGCGTCGGCGCCTGATAGCAAAATCGCGATAAAACGCACGCTAAGCGCAAAGGTCTTGCCGCTGCCCGCACTCGCCTCGAGGGCCAAAAACGGCTTCATAGCTCGCCTTTCACTAAAATTTTATAGTCTTCGTATTCGCTCATCGCGCCCTTGGCCTCCCCGAAATTTATCAGCGTGTTGTTGATGGATTTTAGCTGCTCGATCGCCTCGCCCAGCGCGTCCGTGCTAGCTTCGCCCGCTACCAAGTTCATGTTATCTTTTAGATCGTAAAAGTACCCCTCGCAAGGCCTACCCACGAGTGCCTCGTAAAATGGCAGTTGCAAGGATTTGGCGTCGAAATTTCCGCTTTTGTAATCAATAACCGCCAGCTCGCCGCCGCGCCCATCTATGCGGTCGATTTTGCCCGTTATGCGCACGCCCGCGAACACGCTATCAAGCTCTTTTTCAAGCCCCTTCACGCGCCATCCGTCCTCATATCTCGCGTCTTCTACGGCCTTAAATTTTTCCATCTTTATCATCGTTATCTCGCGCTCTAGCGGCGGCGTGTTTAGCTCTCTTAGCACCGTTTCAAATTTAGCTAGGTCAAATCGCTCGAATTTAGAATAATACTCAAAAAGCGCCCTATGTAGCGAGTTGCCAAAGTCCGCAGCAGACGCCGTTTGCGGCATCACGGGCGGCTGAACGCCCAAGATATATCTGTAATAATACCGCCGCGGGCACTGTAAATAGGTATTTAGCCTGCTAAAAGAGAGCGGGATAGCGAAAAAATCATGCTTGACGATGATATCTTGCTCGAAAATTTTAGGCTTTGCGGGCGTTTTTCGCGTGAAATTTATCAAATTTACTGCTTGCCGTTTTTCGCTCGGCATTTTGTTTTGCACAGTACTTTCGTCAAATTTGTCGGCCAAATTTAGCTCTCCGTCCGCTTCGCCAAATTCAAACAAACTTCGCTCTTTGGCAGTTTTTGTTTGTTTAGTTTTAGCCTCGTTCTTTTCGTCAAGGCGCGGGTTAATCTCGCCCTCGAAATTTTGCTCATCCGCAAAATCGGCCTTTGCGTCAAATTTGCCGTTAAACAGCGCCGCATAGCTTTCGTCGCCGTATCTCGCATCCTCCACGGCATTAAATTCGCCGAGAAATCTCGACGCGATTTTCTCCTCGTTTGCCGCGTAGCATATCGCCGCTTTTTTCGCGCCGCCGATTAGGCTCTCGTAGTAAAATCTCTGCAAATTTTCGCGGTCGACGTAGCCGATGAGGCCCGCTTTTTGGCGCACGCGCGAGCTTAAAAACATCTCGTTTACGCTGCGCTTTGGCACTAAATCGTCGTTAAAATCAAGCACTATGACGCCCTCAAATTTTAGTCCGCGACTCTCCAAAATGCCCATCACGCCGATCTTGCCGCCGCCCACGTGATCGAGTCTTAGGCGAGATAGCTTTATCAAAAATATCTCGCAAATTTGACGCAGCGTAAAGCTAAAATACCGCGCCAAACTCTGCGCGTAAAATAGCTCCTCACGCGTTTTTTGTGCGGCGGCGTGGTCGCTCTCGCACGCCAAAATCTCTTCCATAAGCGCCCTAAAATCCTCAAACGAGCAAGACGCCTCAAAACCGTTTTTAAATTTCTCAAACAGCTCGCCGCTAACGCCAAATTCATGCAGATTAAACTCGAATTCGTTGAAATTTTTATAGTTATCCTCGCTCAAATTTACGCGGATTTTGTCGTTTATTGCAGTTACCATGCACTTTAAAATTTGAAAAAACCGCGTGCGCGTAAAGCTCTCACCCATCGCGAAGTTAAACATCTTGCCGCGGTCGTGCAGGCGCAAGATCTCGGCAAAACTCTCGTCAGGCAAGATAACGGCGATGTTTTCGGGCTTGATGCCATCAGCCACGAACTCGCTAGCCTTTGCCATCGCGTAGGCCGCCTGCAAGCTCCTAGCGCCGAAGCTCCTTTTTAAAACGAGCGGGTTTTTGCGCACGGAGCCCGTTTTTTTTAGCTCGCGCGTGCTCAAATTTAGCTCAAATTCGCCGTATAGACTAAACTCGCTCGCCTCAATGCCAGAAATTTCAGCTAGTTTTGAGATCAGTTTTTTGTTAAATTTGCTGGTTTGAAAGATGATTTTTAGCATCGTTAGCTTGGCTATCTCGTCAAACAGCTCCCACTCAAATTCGCTCAAAAAGCCGTCTACTTCGAGATAAATCTCGCGAAATTCCCTAACAAATCCGTCGTTTAACTCGTAAATTTCAGGCAGCACGATACCGTCGTATAGATTTTCGGCCGCGAGCAGCTCCTTATAGCCTGCGAGCACCGCCTCAAGGATACCCAGATGCTCCTCGTAATCGGCGTAAATGTCGCTAAATTTTAGATCCGCAACGCTTTTTTTGCTGATGGCAAGCTCCTTAAAAAAGCTAAAAAGATAGTCGTTGTTCTTCAAAAACGCGAAAAACTCCGACGGGATACGCAGCCGCTCGGATGCCTCTCTCACGCTCGCGCAGGCTCGCTGCATCAGCACCAGCGCGTACGCCTCGTCCGCCTCAAAGCGCCCCGGCACTAGCACGGCCTTTTGCTCAAACTGCGCTATCGTCATCGCCTTTGGCACGAGTTCGTTTTGAAATTTCGCGTTAAATTCGCGGATCTTTCGCGAGTTGGTAAAGATGTAAAGTTGGTCTAAATTTTGCATAGAGGCTCTTTGTTTTTTGGCGAAATGATAGCCCAGAGCGGCTGAAAATCAAAGAAAACTAGCGCGCTTCGAAGTTAAATTTATAAAAACCCGTGTCGTTTGCGTCAGAGATTTTTAGCAAAATTTGCCATCTACCTTTTTTGGGGAGTGCTACGGGCGCTGTTTTTAAAATTTGCCCGTCAAATTTGGCGTCTAAATTTTGATTTTGCTCGTTCGTCGCGGGTCTGGTTAGCAAAATCTCGTGCGTGAAATTTGGCGCCAAAGAGCCGTTTTTGGCTTCGACGGCGATCTTAAAATATCCGTTAAGCCCGTCAAATTCGGGCTCGAATTTAAGGGCATATCTGGCGTCAAATCTGCGCTGGCTAGCCTCGATCTCGTTTATATTTTCATCTACGTTTTGGTAGCGCTCGAAGTAAAAACCATCCATCTCCACGGGGTTTTTGACGGCCAGAATGATGGTCGCTACGCAGGAGGCGACTATCAAAATAAGCGCGGTAACGATAGCGTGAGGCCAATAGTTTTTAGCCATTTTTCCTCCTAAATTTTCTAAATGCGGCGACGTAAACGACAAGGGCGATGGAGCCGTAGATAAAAATCCTAAACGCATCTAGCGTACGGCGGTTTTGATTGCCGACCGCGTTTTGTAGGGCGACGCCTTTGCTTGCGGCGATTTGCTCGGCAAGATCGGCGTAGCCGTTTAGCACGGCAGCGTTAAAGATATCTTTGCCGTTTTTTGACGCTAAAATAGGCAAAATCGAGCCCGAGCTTGGATACGGACTTAAAATTTTCTCTTTATCAAAAAGCTTAAGCGTCTGCGGGTCGGCAAAAATTTCCACCTTGTGTTCAGCCTTAGCAAGCATCAAAAGCGCGTAAGGCGGGGTCAAATTTAGCTGCGCGGCCGCTTCTTTTAGCGTTTTGCCATCCAAGCTCTCGTAAACCGCAACCCCCGCAAACACGCCGCTTTTGCTCGCCAGCTCCTCGCCCAAAACCGCGATTTTATCGCTCACGGCGGGGCTTAGGATGTTTTGATTTACTAAAACTATCTCGCGAGGCAAATTTAAGCCCTGCAAAGTTGCCGCACCGTAGAAAATAAAAAGCAAAAAGATAAAAAATGCGCGGGTTAAATTTGAAAATTTGAGCGCGAGGAAGCGGCAAAGGATAGTTAAATTTGAGCGAGCGTAATTTATAAATTGCATCGGCCAAGTTGAGCATTTTCGAGCAAAAAGCAAAGCGCGCCTCTATGGGTTAAGCTTAAAATTTGAAAAAGAGCGGCAAATTCTGCGCTCTTTGATTTATCAACTTTCATCCTACAAAAAGGTGATTTGGCGTTAGCACTGCCCACGCCGTAAATGCCGCCGCCGCAATGAGTCCCGCGACGATAAATTTCTCCAAAATCGCTTGCATATTTACTCCTTTACGCGCACTTGTTTGGCGTTATCCGCGCTTTTCATCTTTAGCTCGGAGGCGTTTAATGTGTATGGTTTTTGCGCGACTTCTTGCTGCAGCTTGATCGCGTAGTACGTGAGTGCCGCCAGGATCGCTAGCAGTAGCCCGGTCGCGATGAGTAGCCCCGTCACTCCGTGTAGGCCAAAAACATTTCGATTCGTGTTTTCCATTTATTCTCCTTTAGAAAGCGAGATGACGTACTCGCCGACGGCTTTTTGCTGCAAGGCGTTTAGCCTGCCGTCGCTAAATTTAGGCATCGTACCGATAGCGCCCTTTTTACCGCGCTGTAGCACGTCCTCGACAAAGGACGCCGTGCCGTATTTAGATAGATCAGGAGAGTTGCCCTCCATGCCTTTGCCGTCCTCGCCGTGGCACGCCGCGCAGGTCGCAAATAGCTCCTTGCCGCTAGCTACCAAATTTTCGTTTTTAGTCTTTTTTATACCGGAAATTTCCTTAGCGATGTAGGCCGCGATCGCCTTTGCGCCCTCTTCGTCGGCCATACCGGCAGGCATCTCGCCCATCGGATACTCTAGGCCTTTTGAGCCGTTCATTATCGTATCATATATCCCCTCTTCGCTACCCCATTTGGAAAGGTCTGCGGCCTTGCCGTTTATACCGTCGCCCGTTATGCCGTGGCAGGAGGAACACTGCACCAAAAACAGGCTTTCGCCCATGGCGTGAAGCGTCTTGGCGTCCACGTTTGCGAAGCGTTTTTCAAATTTAGCGTTTGCGGCGGCGACTTCTTCGTTGTATTCGCCGATTTGCGAGTAGGAGTTTACCGGATAGCCGGCGATCATATACCACAAGGCCCAGACGATACATATCGCATAAACTATCGCCCAGCCCAGCGGCAGAGGATTTTTGTACTCGCCTATGCCGTCCCAGCTATGCTCGCTAAGCTCGGCCTTAGGTTTTGCTACCTTCATCTGCCCGACCAAGCGACTTACGACGAAAGCCGTGGCCAAAACGATAGCAATAGCTCCGATAAGCCCCAGTAAATTTACGTTATCTTCTAAATTAAACCATTGCATTATTTTTCCTTTTTAGCGTTTTGCTCTATGGACGTAGACTCTAAAATTTCCTCGTCGATACCGTCTTTTAGGGCGAGGTCGGAGTATCTTTCGTAGTTTCGCCTGCCGCTCTTTTCGGATCTATACAGATGAAAATAGTACCCGTAAAGAAGCGCGGCGCACACGGCTAGAAAGATAAAAGCTCCGTATCCTTGGATATCTCTTAGAGTCTGCGCATCCATAAATTCGCCTATTTTAAGCTATTTAGATAGGCGATGAGCGCCACTATCTCGCGGATCTCTCCGCGCTCGAAGGCCTTTTTGACCTCTTCGTCTTTCATCTCTTCCACGATGGCGGCGGCTTCTTCTTTGACCGCTGCTTGCGCCTGCTCGTAGGTGCCTAGGCTTGGCATA
>NZ_CALKTQ010000179.1 GCF_937997465.1 uncultured Campylobacter sp.
AAATTTAACCAGCCTATACGTCGGATCAAACCTAAACGCGAGCAAATTTTGCAAAATCCCAAAAAGACACATAAAAGTAACAAAACTACTGCCGCCGTAACTGTAAAACGGCAGCGGAATGCCCACCACCGGCGCAAAGCCGATCGTCATCATGATATTTATACTCACGTAAATAAAAATAAGCACCCCGATCCCAGACGCCATCGTCTGCGTAAAATAATCATCCTTTAGCCCGTAGTTTAGGCTGAGCAGATGGGCTATCAGCGCGCCGTAAAAACTAAGTAGCGCGAGCCCTCCGTAAAATCCGTATCGCTCTATCGTGTACGCGAAAATAAAATCGCTAGTAGAAATCGGCAAAAATTTAAAGTGCGTCTGTGTCGCCTCGTCTTTTGGCTTGCCTTTTAGTCCGCCGCTACCGATAGCGATGATGCTTTGGCGCACGTGGTAGTTGGACTCTTCGCTTAAAAAATCGGTAATGCGCTTTTTTTGATAATCGTGTAAATTTTCGTAAATCACGGGCGCAGAGAGTAAAATCCCCGCAAATATTACGACCCAAATTTTTTTATTTACCCCGATGATAAAAAGCACGGCGTAGCCCACGATGAGTAGTATCAGCGCGGTGCCTAGATCGGGCTCTTTTAAAATCAGCACGAAAGGCAAAAGGATATAAAAGCTAAGGCGTAAAAAGTCCTTGAGACCGTAGCCGTTTTCTTCGGGCGGGCGCTGTTTGATGAGGTAGCCTAGCATCAAAAGAAGCGCTGGTTTCATGATCTCTGAGGGCTGAAGCGTAAAGTGGATAAAAGGAAACTCGAGCCATCTTTTTGCGCCCAGTTTGCTTGTGCCAAACAAATCTACGCTAATAAGCAACACGATACAAATCCAGTAAAATAGCGGTATGAGCCAGGCGATCTTGCGAATAGGGAGCAAAAAGAAAAACAAAAACAATGCTAGACCGACTCCGAAATACACAAGCTGCTTGCCAGCCAGGATAGAATTTGCCTCAGAAACCAAAATGTATGATAAAATAATAATAGGAAGTATCAAAAACGGCTGAACAAAGTCAAAATGGGTTAAAATTCGCCTATCGAGTCTTATCAAAAATTTGCCTTTTTTGAGCGATTATAGCATTTTAAAGGAAACAAATCTAAAAATGACGGAAAAAGAGATCAAAATTTTAGATGATACGCAGGCGAGGGCGGATGCTTTTTTAGCCGCCGAGCTAAACGTGGCTAGAAACCAAGCGCTAAATTTGATAAAAAGCGGACTAGTTAGCCTAAACGGCAAGCCGCTAAATAAGCCATCCGTAAAGCTAAATTTAGGCGACGTTCTGGGGGTCAAATTTGAGCAAAGCGAGCCTGATACGGCTAAATTTGAAGCGGAATTTGAAGTGCCGATCATTTATGAGGACGAGGATTTGCTCGTGTTGAATAAGCCCGCAAATTTAGTTGTCCATCCCGCTCCTAGCGTTAAGGAACCCACGCTTGTAGACTGGCTCGGGGCAAAGGGATTTTTACTATCAAATTTAAGCGGACAAAGTAGGGCAGGCATCGTTCACAGGCTAGATAAAGGTACTAGCGGAGCTATCGTCGTAGCCAAAAATAACGCCGCTCACGCCGCGCTTTCAAGTCAGCTAAGCGACAAAAGCATGGGGCGCATTTATCTAGCGCTAACGGATTTGCCACTCAAGCAAAATTGCATCGTCGAGCGAGCTATCGGACGAAATCCCGCTAACCGCCTAAAAAAGGCGATCGTTTCGGACGGCCGCGCGGCAAAAAGCGCCTTTGCGAATTTGCTTTTTAGCGAATTTGACGGCTCCGCGCAGAGCAAAAACGCGGGCGTAAATTTGATCGCGGCAAAGCTTTTTACGGGCAGGACTCATCAGATCAGAGTGCATCTAGCTAGCCTAAACCGCCATATTTTGGGCGATGCTTTATACGGTTTTAAGAGCGAAAAGGATAAAATCGGCCGAGTAATGCTTCACGCCTACGGGCTATATTTCACGCATCCGCGCACCGGAGAGCAAATGAGCTTCGTCGCGCCTATTTGGGATGATTTTAGTGAAATTTTACTTAGCAAATTTAGCAAGGAGAGTATAGATGAAAAGATTGATTTTATGGGGCTTAGCGAGCTCTTTAGCCATTGTGATGAGTGGGTGCGTATCCTCTAGCGGACCTGCGCAAGTAAATCCGAATTTGCCGACTGTCCAGAGCCTAAAAACCATCAGCGATATGACCGAAGTTGGCTTTGAGTGGACGCCGACTCCGACCTCAAATGTCGCAGGCTACTATCTATACCGCTCAAATCCGAACGAAAATAACGGCAAAATGAAGGTCGTAGCCGATATAAAAGACCGCTTTGCCAGCCACTATGTGGATGCAAATTTAGCTCCCGAGACAACATATACCTACGAGATGAGGACATATAGCGATAGCAAACAAATTTCAGGCCCCGGTATGATGGTTAGCGCCACTACTAAGGCGCTTATGGATTCCGTGCCTTTCGTTAGAGCGCTTACGAATTTACCCGAGCGCGTGAAACTCATCTGGAGACCGCATCCAGACCTTCGCGTGGCGTCTTACGTCATCGAAAAAGCCGATATAAATAAAGAAAACTGGAGGCAAATCGCCGAGGTAAAAGGCAGACTAAACGCCGAGTATATCGATGACGACGTAAAGTCCGGCAGAAGCTATAAATATAGAGTTTTCGTAAAAACTACTAGCGGAACGATCTCAAAACCTAGCCAGATCGTGGACTCTACGACGAAGCAGCTACCAAGCGAGGTCGTAAATGCGCAGGCTACTCAAAACGTGCCTAAAAAGATCATCTTGACGTGGGACAGCGTGGCTAGCGACGACTTTGGCTACTATAAAATTTACAGCGCATCAAGCAAATTTATGCCTTACACCTACTTAGTGAAAACCACGTCTAATAGCTACGAGGATCTCATAAACGAAAACGGCGCGACCAGATACTATAAAATCACCATCGTCGATAAAGACGGCCTAGAGTCTAAAAAACCTAGCGAACCTATCATTGGCATGACGCTAGGAGCTATCGACGCACCGGTCGTATCATCTATCGTGGCCGACAGCACGGCGGTTAAGCTCACGTGGAACGCCTCTGATAAGGCTAGAAGCTTTACTGTTATAAGAGACGGCGGCGGAAGCGAGCAGAAATTTACAAATATAACGGGCAATGAATTTGTCGATAATAGCGTTGCTTACGGGCAAAAATATAGCTATAAAGTTATCGCCGTAGATGAATACGGCATAAGCTCCGACGCTTCTCAAAAAGCAGAGATAGCCGTCGAATAATGCCCAATTTTATAGCTAAAAACGTAAATTTTACGCCAAAGGATTGCGGCGAGATAAGCTTTTTGTGGGAGGCTCGCGGCAGGCAGGGCGTTAGTCTCGTTTACAGCAAAAGCTCTAGCGAGGAGTTTTTTATCACGCTAAAAAAGCGCGAAAATGACTGGGTCGTAAAGGGCGAAAAGCTAACCAAGCCTGCTAAAGTAGGGCTTTTGCAAAATGCTTTGGTTAAATTTAAAGAGCTTTATTGCGATCAAATTTTAAGTGAAGCCATCGCGGTAAAAAACACGCGCCTCACGCAAAAAGACTCGGCGATCTTTAGCGTGGGCGAGTTGCTTGAGAATTTAAATCAGAGTGAATTTGAGAGCAAATTTATCGAGATAGGATTTGGCTCGGGTAGGCACTTGCTATTTCAGGCGGAAAATAACCCAGATACGCTAGTTGTCGGCATCGAGGTCTACAAGCCCTCGCTCGAGCAGGTTGCAAAGCTGGCAAAAGCCAAAAATCTAAACAACGTCATGCTCGTAAACTGCGACGCGAGGCTACTTTTATCGCTTGTGGAGTCAAATTTTATCGATAAAATTTTCCTTCATTTTCCAGTACCTTGGGACGACGCTCCTCATAGGCGCGTAGCCTCGGCTAAATTTGCTCTGGAGTGTGAGCGAACGCTAAAAGTGGGCGGCAAATTTGAGCTGCGAACCGATAGCCGCGAGTATGCGGACTTTACTTTGGCGCAAATTTTAAATTTGAGTGATGCCGACGTGCAAATTTATAAAAACCGCGATCTAAAAATAAGCAGCAAATATGAAGACCGCTGGAAAAGGCACCAAAAA
>NZ_CALKTQ010000180.1 GCF_937997465.1 uncultured Campylobacter sp.
TCAAAAGCCATCACAACGTAGGCGGCCTGCCTAAAGATATGAAATTTGAACTGATCGAGCCTCTGCGCGAAATTTTTAAGGACGAAGTGCGCCAGCTGGGACTCGAACTAGGTCTTTCGCGCGAAGTAGTTTTCCGCCATCCGTTCCCGGGTCCAGGCCTTGCGATCCGCATAATGGGCGAGGTAAATACGCCGAGCCTCGAGCTACTGCGCAAAGCCGACGTGATCCTGCGCGACGAGCTAAAATCAAGCGGCTGGTACAACAAAACGTGGCAGGCGTTTTGCGTGCTGCTAAACGTGCACTCCGTCGGCGTCATGGGCGATAACCGCACCTATGAAAACGCCGTGTGCGTGCGCGTGGTGGACGCTAGCGACGGTATGACGGCTAGCTTCTCGCGCTTGCCGTACGATCTGCTAGAAAATGTCTCTCGCCGCATCATAAACGAAGTAGACGGCATCAACCGCGTAGTTTACGACATCTCGAGCAAACCGCCTGCGACGATAGAGTGGGAGTAAATTATTTTTTAGTATTTACAAACATGAATAAAATTAAAATTAGTGAGAAATTTAATATTAACAATGAGGTAACGGTTTTTAATGGTGATTGTTTAAAGCTGTTGCAAAAAATACCTAATGAATTTTGTGACTTAATTATTACTTCTCCACCATACTGTATGGGAAAGGCCTATGAAAATATTCACGATGATATTGAAACATTTAAAAACCAGCAGATAACAATTTTTAATGATATTTATCGTGTATTAAAAGTCGGTGGTAGTTTGTGCTGGCAAATTGGGTATCATGTAAATAAATTTGAGCTTATCCCATTAGATTTTTATATTTATCAAATCTTTGTAGAAAATAGTAAAAAATGCAAACATCCGCTAGTTTTAAGAAATAGAATAATTTGGACATTTGGACACGGTCTAAATAGTTCAAGACGTTTTAGCGGGAGACATGAGACTATATTGTGGTTTACGAAAGGAAAAGAGTATAGTTTTAATTTAGATTGTATTCGTATTCCACAAAAATATCCAGGAAAACGTTACTATAAAGGAAAAAATAAGGGAAAATTTAGTGGAAATCCATTAGGCAAAAATCCATCTGATGTTTGGGATATACCTAATGTCAAGGCTAATCATGTTGAAAAGACTGAGCATCCTTGTCAGTTTCCAATAGCAATACCACAAAGACTAATTAAGGCGTTAACTCCAACAAATGGAATAGTATTTGACCCTTTTATGGGCTCTGGAACTTCAGGGGTAGCTTCCATATTGGAAAATAGAAAATTTATAGGGTCTGAAATACAAAAAGAATATTTTAATATTGCTAAAAATCGTATTAAAGATGCTATCAATGGAGTGGCTAAAGTTAGAGAGGATGTCCCTGTAATGAAACCAGATAAAAATAGTTTGGTTGCCAAGTTGCCGGAGGAATTTAGTATAATCAGAGGAGAGGTTGCAAAATGACTAAAGAAGTAAAACAAAAAGTTAATAAACAAAAGAAAATTTTGTCAGAACGAGAAAAACTAGAAAAAGTAGACAAAACAAAAAAGATTAAATTTAGAAATAAAATAAAGTATATTTTTAATATGGCTGGCTTCACCTATATAAATACAGAAAATCAGCATATAAAGATAGGAGACAGAATAATTGAGATAGATTTTGTTCTTTTGTATAAAAATATAATGTTGATATGTGAAGATACAATGACTAAAACTGATAATATAAAAGATCATGCAAGAAATAAAAAAGAAGCTTTTGATGAAATAGATAAAAATTTCTCAAGTTTTTATAAATGGCTATACGATAAATTCTCAGACTATCAAGATATCATATCAGAATGTGATCTAGATTTACGTGAAGTAAAATTTTTATATTTTTCCAAAGAAGAGCTTAATTTTACTGAGAGTGATTATAGATTGTTCCAGAAATTAAAATTTGTAGAGCCTAGTGTTTTGACCTATTTTTATAAGATGGCAAAATGTATTAAAAGATCAATTAAATATGAGATTTTTAAATTTTTAGACTTGACTAATAAAAATATTGGTATTGACCAAACAGAAAGTAGCAAAAAAATATCGGCAACCATAATTAGTCCAGAGTATACTACTGGAATTAATAATAAGGTAAAAAAGGTATCCTTTATGATGTCTGCGGATATGCTAATTAAAAACTCATATGTGTTAAGGAAAGATAACTGGGAGGACTCTAGTTTACTATATCAACGCTTAATTCAAGAACAAAAAATTAAAGATATAAGAAAATTTCTACTAAAGAAAAAAGAGGCGTTTTATAATAATATAATAGTGGCCTTACCAGATGATGTTGAATTTCATAGTCCTAAAGAAAATAAGGTAATTGATCTTGAGAACATTGGCAAGGAGCACCTTGTATGCAATATGACCATTCCTGATCGCATGAATAGCATTTGTGTTATTGATGGACAGCATAGAATATATGCTCATCATGAAGGAGGAGAAAACGATAAAGACGAGACCAAGATGTCCGAAATAAGAAAGAAACTTCATCTTTTAGTAACTGGACTTATTTTTCCAAAAGGAATGTCTGATATAGAAAAGATAAAAATACAAAGTGAAATTTTTTTAGATATTAATTTTAATGCAAAATCAGTTAGTCCAGATGTTTTACTTCATATAAGAATGGTTAAAGACCCAATATCTGATCTTGGATTGGCAAGATCAATAATAGAAAAACTTAATAAGGAACAGATATTTTTAAATAAGTTTGAGATGTCATTATTAGATAATGGAAAAATTAAAATAGCATCAATAATTAAATATGCTTTACGTTATCTAATAACCATTACTCCTGGTGAAAAGAAAAATTTATATTCATTCTGGAAGGGAGATAAGAATGCATTGCAAAATATGAATGATAACGCATTGGAAGAATATAAGAATTTTTGCAAAGAAAATATTGTAACATACTTTAAAGCTATTAAAAAAAATTTTAAAAAAGAATGGGATGATATAGATTCTAAACTACTATCCGTCATATCTTTGAACGGTTTTATTATTGCATACAATAAACTTATAAATATGGAAGGAATTTGTAATTTTGATCACTATGACAATCTTTTCTCAAAACTGAAAATCGACTTTTCAAAAAATAGGTTTCCCTATACATCTAGCCAATATGCAAAATTTTCTGAAGAAATCTTAGATCAAATAAAAAATACACATACACCAGATATTTAGGCAAATGGCACTATATTTAAGTAGATTAATATGTGCATTTTAAATAGAATTTGCTAATGGAAATTGAGCAAGAGAGTAGACTTACTGTAATTTAAAGGGTTAAAAATTTTTAAGTGATCAAGCAAATACCGTTATATTTGATATAAAAAGATAACCCCTATCAACAAAACCTAAAACTATTTTCGCTACAATGCCTTGTAAATTTTATGAAAGGGCGAAAAATGAGTAAAATTTACAATCTAAACGCCGACACGAAAGTGATCGCCAAAAGTGTCGTTAGCAAGAGAATTTTTGATTGCGAGAATGCTCACGTCGACGTGTTCGCCTTTAACGATGCCAAGTGCAAGATCTTATTAGCGCGAGACAAAAGTATCGGTAAGAGACGCCAGATAAATACGGCGCAATTACTTTAAATTTAAAAATATGCTGCCTAAAAAATCTGCGTGGTATAGAAATTAACCACCTATTAGTACATAGCCATAAATTAATTAAAGAGAATAAATCACTTAAGCGATCGAAATTTGTGCGGATAAATTTGTCTGAAAAGCATAGATTCAAGTGGTGATTTATCAGTACCGAGCACCACGCAAATAGCGTAAATTTAAAAGTAATAAATTGCGCTGCGTTCTTTGCGCGCAAACAAAAAGAACGACGGATAAATTTGAACAGAATGATACATAGTCGCATGCGGTGAGATAATCTTATTTTATTCTCGGCTGTCTACGATGCGCGTATCAGCAAGGCGGTATGTGCTATACCGGCAAGGTCGCAGCGAGTTCAGTCTGCCGCGCCGTCCGCGCTTTCGATTGTTCGCAAAATTTCGCTTATCTTTTGCGGATCTTTGATGCCTCGCGCATCCTCCACGCAGCTGTTTAGATCGATAGCGTAGGGGCTCAGCGCGAGCGCTTCAAGTATATTTTGCGCACCGATACCGCCTGCGAGAATAAAAGAGATCGCGCCGCCTTTGGAAGCGGTGCTACACTTATCCGCGCTATCATCCTTTGCGGCACCTAACTTGCCTACTTCGCCGCCGTCATTCGCAATATTTGGCGCGCCCGCCTCATAGTCGTTTGCGCCGCAATGATCGGAGCCCTCCTTCGCGGGCTCTATATTGTTTGACTGAGTAGCAGTACACGCACTGGCTCCGCACTCCTCGCTATTCTTTGCATCGCAGCCATAATTTTCTATTGCAGGTTTTGCCTCGCTTGATCGGGCGACATCACGCACAATTCTGCTGGCCTCGTCGTCATTAGCGGCACGGTGATTGTCGCTTTCTATGGGCTTTGTGCCGCTGTTTCCGACACACTCTGCGTAAAATTTTTCCTCGCCGAGATTCTCACAGATTGCATTGCGCTCAAAATCGTCTCTTGCGTCGTCTGTGCTTTGCATTGTGTTGCCCGCGCAGTTTTTTTCATCGCTCGTTGCGCCGTCTCGTCCTTGGTAGCCAAGCCCAGCGCGTCGCAGCAGATCCCAGTCGAAGCTCACGCCGTTACCGCCCAAGCTCACTCCTTTGGCATCGAATAAGATCCGATCGAAGCTCAAGCCCTCAAGCGGCGGCATTTCAGCGCCGATGCTTAGCACCTGCCACGCCTCTACGCCCGCCGCGTTGAGGTGCGCTTTGAAATCCGCGCTTATGCGTCCGTAAATCTGAGCGCAGTCTAGCTTGCAAGCCTCGCAAATTTTTAAAATTTGCTCCTCGTTTAGAGCTTCCGTATCTAAAATTTCAGAATTTAAATCTTTTACCGAGACGGACACAGCGCAGTTTGCGTTTAAATTTACGCTCAAATCGTCGCGCTGCTTTTCGCAGAATTCCGCGGCTTCGTAAAATTCTACGCCGCCGCTCTTGCTCGCGTAAATTTTATCTTTGCAAATTTTATCGCCGCGAGTTTTGTCGCTCAAATTTTTGCAGGCGGCGACGCTGTGTTTTTCAGAGCTCAAAGCAAAAACTCCGACGCACTTTGCGCCGTTTTCATGCGCGATGCGTGCAATCTCGCGCGCTGTATCTATACTCACGCGGCGCTTGGAGCTTGATACGAATATCACGCCTA
>NZ_CALKTQ010000181.1 GCF_937997465.1 uncultured Campylobacter sp.
CGCCCCATCTGTCGTCTTTGTTTTTGTAGTCGATATAGACTGGATTGCCTCTGCTAAAGCCAGTTCTGATCCTATGATTTAGAGCTTTGGCGTTGTAATACTGAGCGGAGAAATTTATCCATCTGTTATTAAGCGGAGCGTATTTGTATATCACGCTATAGTCTCGCTGTTTTAGACGTCTCGAGGTAGGTAGCTCCGCGTCCTCGCTCCAGAAAAGCGACTGCCAAGGCGAGGAGGAGAATTTTTCGTGATAGTTAAATACGCTAGCCTCCAAAGCATGCTCGTCGGTTATTGCCCACTCGGCTTTGGCAAAGACGGTGTTTACCTGCTCGTCGTTTTCCGCGTATTTCACGCCCGAGCGTTTGCCGTCTCTAGCCATCTTTATCTTGCCGAAGTCCGCATGCTTGCCATAGAGTAAAATACCGAAATTTTCCGTAGGTTTAGCTGCGATGGCGGCTCGATTTGAGTTCATGTGGTTGCTTTCCTGGCGGTGGCCGATCGTGACGCCGTAGTCGCTGCCAGGGTTTATAAAGTCGCTCACGTCCTTGGTTCTCATACTAACGATACCGCCGATCGCGCCGCTGCCGTGCAGCACGGAGCTAGCGCCCTTTACGACCTCGACTCGTTTTAGCAAGTCGTTATCCACGCGAAAGGTTGAAATTTGATTAGAAAAGAGCGAAGGCGAGCGCTTGATACCGTCTTGTTCGATTATAACGCGCGCTTCGCTTTGATAACCAAAACCGCGGATGTTGTAGTACTGGCCGACTTGTCTACCGTGGTCGTTTCCGAGCATTACGCCGGGCACCGAGCCAAGGGCGTCGATGACGGACGGCGATTTTACCAGGTCGTTTTGATTTAGGACGCTGACCTGGCCGGCGTATTTAGCGACGTCTGTTTCACTCCTATTTGCCGTGACGGAAACCATATCTAGCTTTACAGATCCGGTTGCATTGCTGTCGGCTCGCTTAAATTTGCCATCCACTCCTCCCGTCTGTGCGAGAGCCGAGGCTGCACTCAGTAAAACTACAGCCGCAATAATGCTAAATTTACCCATAACATCCCCTTTATATTAAGAAATTGATAATAGATATAATTTTATCTATTTTTTATTTAAATTAACTTTTATTTTTAACGAGATTTTTAAATTTGATTTA
>NZ_CALKTQ010000182.1 GCF_937997465.1 uncultured Campylobacter sp.
TTGCCCGCGACAACAAGTCTTTAGGTCAGTTTAACCTAGAAGGCATCCCTGCTGCTCCTCGCGGAGTACCGCAGATCGAGGTTGAGTTTGACATCGACGCCAACGGCATCCTAACGGTCTCAGCTAAAGACAAGGCTACCGGCAAAGCCCAAAATATCACGATCTCGGGCTCAAGCGGCCTAAGCGAGGATGAGATCAACAACATGGTAAAAGACGCCGAGCTACACAAAGAGGACGACAAAAAGCGCAAAGACGCGGTCGAGGCGCGCAACCAAGCCGACGCGCTAGCACACCAGACGCAAAAGAGCCTTGACGAGCTAGGCGAGAAAATCCCAGCCGAGGACAAAGAACGTATCCAAAAGGCGCTTGACGAGCTAAAAGAGACGCTAAAAGACGAAAACGCTAGCAAAGAGCAGATCGACGCGAAGGTCAAAACTCTAAGCGAAGCAAGCCACAAACTAGCTGAAGCGATGTATAAAAAAGACGGCGCTGCTGGCGAGCAAGCAAACGGCGGCAAGAAAAAAGACGACGACGTCATCGACGCCGAAGTCGAGTAAAATTTAGCCCTTGTTTAGGCAAGGACTTCAAACGTAAATTTAAGGTTTTAGCGTTTTTACGCGCCTTTAAATTTGCCCCGCCCGTTAAATTTGACGGGCGGATTTTATAATTTTCTTTTAAATTTTATGCAATCCTAAATTTACGAATCTATTCAAATTTGACCTCACAAAGCTTTTTTACAAATTTGCCGCCTCGCCGATAAATTTTAAATTTAACCCTCTTTCGCGCAATCCTTAATCAAAATCATCCCTTTAAACGACCGATTTAAATATAATCAAACAAAAAAGGTCTTAAATGTATCTATTTTTCCTGATCGTTCATATTTTGAGCGCCGTAGCCTTCGTCGGTTACGTATTTTTCGACATTTGCATATTTCCGTTTGCCAAAAAGCACGTAGACGAGGATACGCTCGCTCGCGTCAAAAGAGCCTACACCAAAGGCAGCGCAAAGGTTTTTGGCACTGCGTTTTTGCTTCTTATTATCAGCGGCGTTTATATGGCAAAGGATTATTTTGGCGGCGATAATGGATGGCTCGGTAGCTCGTTTCAAATTTTGCTCGCGACCAAGATTGGCGTGCTGGGGTTAATGTGCCTAATCACGGCGATATCGCTCTTTTACGTCTATAGGCTAAAAAAGCCAGATCCATTTGGCAAATACTCGCACGTTATCGCCCTTGTTTTATGTGTCATAATGATAATCCTAGCAAAGCTAATGTGGAGGGTTTAAGTAGATTTGACGAGTACGCAGCCCGACTCGGCAAATTTAACTTGGCGAGCATTTATATTTTAATCGCAAAGCGCGAGAGTATATTAAACGCGAAAGTAACATTTGATAGATCGATTTAAGGCGCGATAAAATCGCCAAAGTAGAATAAAATAAAAGAGTTTTAGCCGCCAGGGGCGTAGCGGCTAAAAGATAAAAGCTGTTAAATTTAGCCCAAAAGCCTGTTAAACTGGCTTTGCAAGCTTGCGGTATTGTGCGCTTGAGCAAGGATCGCGGCGTTTGCTTGCAGGTCGTTTTGCTTAAAAGCGCTTAGATTTTTAGCGATGCCGTTATTTTGCAGCTGCGACTCGCTTTGCCTTAGCGCGACGTTTTTGGTTAGGCTTGCGTTGATACCCGAGATTATGCCGTTTTGCGCAGCGCCGATCTCGCCTCGCAGAGCGTTTACGCTACCGATAAATTTACTCACGCTATCGCCGTTGCTTACGTCTATACCGCTAAAATCAGGCGCGCTTAAATTTACGCTCGCCGTGCCGTTGCCGGTTAGGAAACTCATCTGCCCGCCAAATACGTTCTTACCGTTAAAACTCGCCTGCTGCGTGCTCTCTCTCATCGCGCCCACGAGGGCGTCCGCCTCGCTTTTTATCATCTTTTGCTGATCGGCGTTTAGGATGCCGCCGTTATATCTCACCGAGAGTTCGCCGATGCGGTCGGCGCTTTGCGTGATATTTGCTAGCGTGGAGTCTGCGATCTGCAGGATGCCGATAGCGTCGTTTGCGTTTGCGATGCCCTGCTCTAGCGTGGAGCTTTGGGAGCGTAGCGAGTCTGCGATAGCTAGATTTGCACTGTCGATACCGCTTAGAGCGCGCTGTGCGGAGATGTTATTTAGGGCTTTTGCGCTGTTATTTTGGGCTTGTTCTAGGTATTGATTGCTTAAGCTTGAGTTTGCGGAAAAATTTCCCAGTTTCATTTGCACTCCTTTTAAATTTGACCCGATTTTAGCGAAAATTTGATTAAAATTTGCTAGCGACGAGCACAACGTCAAATTTGAGCGTTTTAAGCAAATTTACCGTCTAAATTTTACTTTGCCTCGAGGTTTTGTCGCTGTTTCGTTTTCTACCGCTTTTGCGCGGCTTTTATACTCGTAGGCTTTGCCCACGATCGCCGCCAAAATCGCAACACCTAAAAATATCCAAAGATAATACCTCTCCTCGCCGTCATAACTAGTAACCGCCTCAAAAACGAGCTCGCCTTGCGCCGGCACGAGCCGCCCATCTTTTATCATCTTGCGAATATCCTCGCTGCTCGGATTTTTACCGCGCGGATCATACGGCCGCGTCAGGATCTCGGTGACGTCAGTGTCCGCGATCTCGTAGATGCTAGAGTCTATGAGCTGCCCCGTCCCCATCGCGTCAAAATAGTAAATTTTATAGCCGTTTGCATAAACAGCGCCGTATACGCCGTTACGCACGAGCCCTATTTTGCGCCATTGCTCGTTCGTTTTAAGCCTAAAAACCTCGGTATGGCGCGAGCCTAACCGCCTGCCGCTCTTATTTCTGTGCCATACTTCGCGGCTCTGCACGAAATAGGTCTGAGCGCCGCTAATAAAAACGCTACCCTCAAGCGGCGAAATATCACCCGCAAAAGGATCGTCCGCCGCGCGTTTTAGCTCGCCGCTTTCGCCGCCGCTATGACGCTGCCAAAAGTAAATCCCGCCCTTGCCGCGAAAAAGTAGATGATAAGCGTGCGCGCCGGAGACGCCAAAGGGTAGCGAATAAGGCGCAAATTCGGGCGCGAACTCATACTCGTCCGCATAAACCGCGCTGCTAGCGGGTTCTAAAAGATAGTGCACGCCGTTAAAATACGCCGCCTCATGCAGCTCAGGAGTAAATTTTACCGCGAGCCGCAAGCTTTTAAAATAAACGTTTCGTCCGTCCGTGGCGTAAAAATTGCTAGTTCGTCCGCGCGCGTCTAGCACGTATCTTAGCGCTCTAGCATCTGCACCCTCTAGCTGCTTGCCCTCAAAATATACCTTGCCGCTTTCGTTACCCAAAGCCGCTTTTTCCGCCGCAAATCCAAAATCTAAAATAGGGGCTAAATTTACACTAGAAACGCGCTCGGTTTTATAGATATAGCTTTGCGGTTTATCAGCACCAAATATCGCGTACGCCATAGTTTGAACCATCTCGGTAAAGCCGCCTAGCTCGTAGTTTCTCTCGCCTACGTCGCTACAAAAATAACTAATCTCGCCGTCCGTGAAATATCCGTTGCCAATCGCCCTGGCGCGAGATGGATCTAGCCCGGTCATCGCAAGATTGCCGCAGTAAACGGCACTTTCGTCAGCGCCGACGTTTCGCCCGCGATAACCGCCTGTCGCAAGGACCTTAAATTTATCCACCCGCGCGCCCTTTAGCTCAAATTTGCCTCCGCTTGGAACGAGCGCGTAAATTTTACCCTGCGGCGTAGCGTAAAATTCGCTGTTACCTATCTGGGTAAATTCGTTTTCTTCCTCGTAGCTAGCGACATAAACCATGAAAAATACCGTAAAAAGCACGGCAAAAAGCGCAAATAAGCAAAGTAGTATAGGTTTTTTATCTTTCAAAGTGCCGCCTATTTTTAGAAGCTCTGATGTTTATCGAACTCAAATTTTACGCAAAATGCCTCAAAATTTTAAATTTTCCTATCGCATGGTAAGCTAGCGACCAAACAAGGAAGCAAATACAAATAAGCCGAATAATATCGGTAAAATCGCGAATCTCAAATCTGCCCGTAATCAAAGAAAAAATCACTCCGCCCGCGATACAAAGAGCAAGAAGCGTCAGCGAGATAAAAACCGTAATGTTTATAATTTTTGCCGTCATGCTCTTGTTTTCGCTATTTTTAGCCAGGGTTTCAAGCAGGGTTATTCTATTTATAAAGCCGTCTCTTTCGTACTCTACGCGCACGAGATCGCCCTGTTCCAGACTAAAATCCGCCGAAAAAACGCCGCTAAATTTAATCCCGTCCAGCTCAAAACTAGCGCCGATGAACTCGTCTCGCTTAATCGTACGTAAATTTAGAGCGCTAACCCTGCCCGTTTTAGTTAATTTTTTCAAATTTGCTCCAAATTTTCGGCGATTTCTAAAACTTCAAAGTATTCGTTCTCTAACGTTTCAAGCTCGCTTTTGGCCGCTTCTAGGTCGTTATAAAGCGCGGTTAGGCCGATTTGTTGATAGATTTTAGGATCGCTAAGGCCGGCGTTTAGCTCTTTTATCTTAGCTTCTAGCGCGGCGATTTTTTCGGGATGTGAGGATAAAATTTGCGTTTGCTTGTAGCTTAACTTTGCGCCGGTTTTGCTCTTTTGTTTTTGCGCTTGCTCAGCTTCGCTTGCTAGGCTCGCTTCAAATTTACCAAGTTCGTTGAGCTCGTCTTCTAGCTCGAGATAGACGCTGTATTCTTGATGTAGCACTTCGATCGCCGTACCCTCAAATGCCCAGAGCTTGTGCGCGATCTTATCGACGAAGTAGCGGTCGTGACTCACGATGATTATAGCGCCCTCAAAGCTTTGCAGGTAGTCTTCAAGGATGTTGATAGTAGCGATATCTAGGTCGTTTGTAGGCTCGTCTAGTACGAGCACGTCGTATTCTTTGCTAAAAAGCAGAGCCAGCGCCACGCGGTTTTTCTCGCCGCCGCTTAGCACACCGATGGGTTTATCGAGGAATTCTTTCGGAAATAGGAAATTTTTAAGGTAGCCGTAGACGTGCATATTTCGCCCGCGCACCATGACGTGATCGCCGCCGTTTGGACAAAAGGTCTCGATGAGGCTCTTATCGTCGTCTAGCGCGCTTCGAGACTGATCAAAGTACCCCACTCGCACTTCGCCTCGCTTGATCTCGCCGCTGCTAGGCTTTTCAAACCCGAGTAAAATTTTAATAAGAGTGCTTTTACCGCTACCGTTTCGTCCGACTATCGCGATACGCTCGCCTTGCAAAACGCGCGCGTTAAAATCTCTAAAAAGCTGCTTGCCGCCGATAGTTTTGCTTAGTTGCTTGATCTCAAATAGCATTTTTTTACGGTTTACGCTCTGCGTTTGGTTAAAATTTTTGCTCGCGCGCTCAAGCTCGAGCCTAACGCGGCGTATCACGCCCGGGTTTTTCTTAGCCTCCTCGCGCATGGCTAGCACTCGCTCTTTGCGCCCTTCGTTGCGTTTTAGACGCGCTTTGACGCCTCTGCGTAGCCACTCCTCCTCGGCTTTTAGCTGTTTTAGCAGAGTTTCGTGAGATTTGGCTAGGCTAGCTAGGATTTCCTCTTTTTTAGCTAGATAGTTCGCATAACCGCCATCAAAAGATGCCAGCGCGCCCTCCTCAATCTCGACGCTTCTAGTTGCCAGCGCGTCGATAAAGTAGCGATCGTGCGAGATAAAAACTATCGTCTGACGCGAGCTTTTTAGCATATCCTCTAAAAATCTCACCATATAAACGTCAAGGTGATTGGTAGGCTCGTCAAGCAGCAAAATATCGGGCTTTTTAAGTATCAGCGCACCCAGAGCTACGCGGCGTATCTCGCCTCCGCTGAGGCTTGCAACAGCGCGGTTTTCGTACTCTTTTAGCTTAAACTCCTCCAGCACGCGCTCGATCTTGCGCTCGATCTGCCAGCCGTCTTTTGCCTCGATAAATTTGATTAGCTCGTCTTGCCTCGCGTTTAGTTCTTTGTTTTGCGCATCGCGTCCGAGCGCTTCTAGTACCGCCGCATACTCATCCCGCGCGTCAAAGATCTCTTTTAGCTCCAAATTTAGCGCGTCTTTTACCGTCGCTGCGTCGTCAAATTTAGGATTTTGCGCGAGCATTTCTACTTTTACGCCGCCTTGCACGATACGCCTACCGCTATCAGGCTCTAGCGCGCCCGCGATTAGCTTCATCAGCGTGCTTTTGCCGCTGCCGTTTTTGCCGATGATAGCGATACGCTCGCGCTCGTTTACGCTAAGGCTTACTTTGTTTAAAATTTCATTCGGACCGAATTTTTTACTAACGTCGATAAGGTCGATTAGAGCCACGCGCGAGCCTTAAAACGAGATATGCATGCTAAGCGCGATGATACAAAGCGTAAGCGCCATCGGCACGTAGATATATCTGCCCGTAAAATACCAAAACGCGCCTTGTTTTTTTGCCGCGCCAGTGTTGATCTCGTCCATAATCTCCTCTTTTTTGATGACCCAAAACCACGACGCCGCGCCGATCACCGCGCCAATAGGGATAATGTAGATAGAGACAAAGTCCATCCACGGCCCCCAGCTAGTTATGGCTTCCATATTTACGCCTATGCCAAAGCATATTATGCAAAGCGCGATCAACACGACGCCGCGCTTTAGCTTGGGAAATTTGTGCATTATCGACTCGGCGACTGCTTCGAACATATTTTGCAGCGAGGTCACGCCACCAAAAATCACCGCCGTAAATAAAATAATCGCGAAAATTTGACCACCGGGCATGTCTTGTAAAATTTTAGGCAGCGTTACGAAAAGTAACCCGGGTCCCGCCGCAGGATCCATTCCGTAGGCAAAAACCGCAGGCAGCATAACAAGCGCCGCCGTCATCGCCGCGATCGTATCAAAGATCGCCGTCTTTTGCGCGCTATCTACGACATCCTCGTCCTTTGATAGATACGCGCCGTAGACGATCATACCAGAGCCCGTGATAGATAACGAGAAAAAGGCCTGACCCATCGCCGCAACCCACACCATAGGATCAGCTAGCTTGCCCCAGTCGCTGTGAAAGACGAATTTATACCCGCCAAACGCCCCGTCTAAAAACGCCACCCTGATAGCCAGGATAAAAAATAGCACGAAAAATAGCGGCATCATGATTTTATTTGTCTTTTCGATACTGTGTGCGCCGAAAAATAGCGTAATTAACGTACCTGCAACGACGATAAAGTGAAACGGCACGACAGAATAGGACGAAAGCGCAAAGGACTCAAACCAAGTGTTCGTATCCACCGTCATCAGCGAGCCTGTGATCGCCTGAAATAGCGCCTTTAAAACATATGCGATGATGACTGCGTAGCCGATAGCGATACACATCGAGCCAGCCAGTGGTATCCAGCCTAAAATTTTACCGAAAGTGCCCCAGTTTCGGCTTTTCCACGCGTATTCGTATGAGCCTAGCGTGCCTGTTTTGGCACGTCTGCCGATAGCGTACTCGGCAGATAGCCCCACGTAGGAAAATATCGCGATAAAAAACAGATAAACGAGCAAAAACGCGCCGCCGCCGTTCGTACCGACCTTATAAGGAAACCCCCAGACGTTGGCCATACCGATAGCCGAGCCCACGCAAGCGATGATAAACGCCCAGCGTGACGTGAAATTTGTTTTGTGCATTTGATATCCGTTTAGATTAAATTTTTTCAATTATACTTGATTAAGCTAATAAAAAGATTATGCCTGCTCGCAGGGAAAACGCGCCGTGCCGCCTTAAAACGCTTTAAATTTATATTTGGGTATAATCGCGCGTTATCTAAAATCCACGTTACAAAAGAGAAATTATGAATTTATCGCTCAAAAAGCTCACTATACCGATATTTTTGGATATGTTTTTGCACTTCGTGACGCTCATCATAAACACCTACATGGTGACCAAGGTCAGCGTCCATCTAGTCGGCGCCATGGGTGCTGGCAACCAGATAATGGATCTTTTTATGACCATTTTTAGCTTCCTTAGCGTGGGCTGCTCAGTCGTGGTCGCTCAGGCTCTAGGCGCGCGAAATCACAACCTAGCCAAACGCGTCATACACGCTAGCATCACGTTTAACACGATCATCGGCCTTGGCAGCGCGGTTTTTATTTACTTTTTCGGGTTTGAGATTTTAGAGCTTTTAAACGTCCCCGAGCAGCTTCGTGCCCAGAGTTTTGGTTACTTGCATATGCTCGGTATCGCGCTAGCCTTTGACGGTATCGGCATGGTGCTTGCAGCCGTGCTTCGCGTTTACAACTTCGCCACCGCCGTCATGCTAGTTTCGCTGCTCATGAACGTCATCACCCTTTGCGGTAACGCCATCGCACTTTTTGGCTGGCTGGGACTACCAAACTACGGCCTCTACGGCGTCGCGGTTTCGACCGTCGTCGGAAGGCTA
>NZ_CALKTQ010000183.1 GCF_937997465.1 uncultured Campylobacter sp.
CTCGATATGATCGCCCTTTGAGGCGTTTTTTATAGTTTCTTGATTGCGCTTGCCGTGCGGCGCAAAGACGAAAGTATATGGCATCGGCTCGCCGGCCAAAAAGCCCGTCTCGTAGATCTCGTTCGCCTCTTTTTCGTTCATCAGACGGTTAAATTTGCTAAAAATTTGATTTTCTATGAGATCAAGCGCGCCAAAAGCCTCGTCGTTTATCCAAACGGCGTTATTTTTTCTTGACGACGTCATATTTTTTCCTCTTTTCCCAAAGCGATTTGCGCGAGATGCCTAGCTTTTTGCTAAGCTCGGTGTCGGGGTATTTGTCCTGATAGTTTACGATGATGTGCTTGATGTAGTCGTCGATCGTCAAAATTTCGTCGATTTGAAAATTTTTCTCATCGCTTGTGATGTTTAGCGTCTCCATCGGCGTCTCTTCGTTCGGATTGGTCGAGCTTGCGATGATCTTGCGTTTGGCGGCGAGAGATACGATCTGATTTTTGGCCTCTTGGCGTAAAATTTGAAAATTTGAAAAGTACAAAAGCGTGCGCGGATTTGCCGCAGCTATTGCCTCCACGTCGATTCCGGGTTCTAGCGGGACGTATTTGAAGCTCAAATTTAGCGCCTTTGCGTACTCAAAAACAAAGTTATCGGCGTTTATCATTTTATTGCACTTTATAAGAAGCGGCAGCTTTATGCGCTTAAAGTCGAAATTTAGCGCCGAAACCGCCTTAAAATGATAGTTTAAGTAGTCCTGATAGGTCTTTATAAATGTCTGCAGCCGCCTAAACTCCTCAAAATGCTTGATCTTTCGTACCAGCTCCTCGATCATAAACGGCTTTTGTATGTAGTCGCTCGCACCAGCTTTTAGCGGGATCGAGACGGTGTCGTTGCTGATATAGGTGATGAGCAGGATGACGACGGAGTCTTTAAATTTTTGTATGATTTTTAGCGTCTCGTCGCCCGCAAACGCGCTAGAGAGCAACACCACGTCAAAGTGCACGTCCTTGCCGCCCTCCTTTGCCCTCTGCCCAGGCTCGCTTTTCATCGCCTCCGTCGCGCTCCTTGCGATCTCGCACTCATAGCCTAGATTTTCTAGCTTTGAGGCGATGCTTTGGGCTAGGTAGATTTCGTTTTCTATTATCAAAACTCTCATTTTTTTACTTTCGTCGTTTTATTTTTGCGTCCAGTCGTAAATTTTTAGACTCGCCGACGCCGTGGCGGCTATGCCCTCGCCCCGCCCCGTAAAGCCCAGCTTTTCGGTCGTCGTGGCCTTTACGTTTATGCGGCTCGGGGTTAAATTTAACGCATTTGCGATGTTTATTTCCATCGCTGATTTAAATTTACTAAGCTTTGGCCTCTCAGCTATGACGGTGACATCGGCGTTAATAAGCTCAAAACCGACGCTTTGAACGAGCCTATATGCTTCTTTTAGTAACATAGCAGAGTCCGCACCCTTAAATTTATCGTCGGTATCTGGGAAATGTTCGCCTATATCGCCCAGCCCGGCCGCTCCTAGCACCGCGTCTATGAGCGCGTGGATAGCTACGTCGCCGTCGGAGTGAGCCTTTAAATTTCGCTCGAAAGGGATTTTCTCGCCGCCGATTGTTACGAAACTTCCCTCTTTTTTATCTTCTTCAAAGGCATGCACGTCAAAACCGTTGCCCACGTAAATTTCGCTTGACGGCGCACCAAGGCCGCAAATTTTAGAAAGGTCGTCTTTAAATGTGATTTTTCTAGCGTTTTCATCGCCTTGCACGTACCAAATTTTACCGCCCGCAGCCGCTATCGCCGAGCTATCGTCGGTGTAAATTTGACCTGATTCAAGCGCGCTTTTTAGCATCGCCGTGCGCGAGAGCTGCGGAGTCTGGATGAGCTTGATCTGCTCTCTATCGACGGCCTGGGAGCCCAGATAAACGGTATCTGGCACTTTTAGCGCAGGTACAACGCAGTCGGCGTTTTGGATGCCGCCTATGATGCGCGAGAAAAGCTCGGCGCTAATCATCGGACGAGCGATGTCGCTAACCAAAACAAATTCGCTTTGAACGAGCTTAAGAGCGTTTTTTAGGCTATCTTGACGGGTCGCGCCACCTTTTACGAAGCGATACGTTGGGGCAAATTTGCTCATATATTTTTCCTCGTTTGAGGCGATGATTATCTCTTTAAAAGCGTAGTGCGAGCTTAAATTTTTAGCCGCAAAGAGCCATAACGGATCGCTTCCGACGCGCAACCACTGCTTTTTAACGGGCATTTCAAAACGACTGGAGCTTCCGGCTCCGAGCATTATCAGCGTAACGTCTAGCAAAATTTCTCCTTTGGCGAAGTGTTACGATATTATACATCCCAAAAGCTTGTTTTTATCTTTTTTGAGTAAGATTAGAACCAAAATTTTAAGGAGCGAAACATGAAAGAATTTCGGGTCAAATTTGACTCCGCCGACAAAACTCCGACGCAGATGTACTACGCTAAAAAAGGCGTCATAACGCCCGAGATGAACTACGTAGCGCAGGCTGAAATGCTAGATCCCCAGCTCGTTAGAAGCGAAGTCGCCGCGGGCAAAATGATAATCCCTGCCAACATCCATCACGAAAATTTGCTCCCGATGGCGATCGGCAGAGAGGCAAAAACCAAAATCAACGCAAATATCGGCAACTCAAGCCTAAGCAGCGATATCTGCGCCGAGCTTGAAAAGCTGCAAATTTGCCTAAAATACGGCGCCGATACGGTCATGGATCTAAGCACTGGCGGCGATCTAGATGCCATTAGAAGCGCGATAATCGCAAACTCGACCGTCCCCATAGGCACCGTGCCGATGTATCAGATCATCCACGATATAAAAGAGGTCGAAAATTTGAAGGCGGCGGACATCCTAAAAACGCTCGAAAAACAGGCGCGCCAGGGCGTTAGCTACTTTACTATACACGCGGGCTTTTTGCTTAAATTTATGCCGCTAGTCGCAAAGCGAAAGATGGGTATCGTTAGTCGCGGCGGTAGCCTAACTGCTAGCTGGATGATGCATCATCATAAGGAAAACCCATTTTATGAGGCCTTTGATGATATTTTAGAAATTTGCGCCGCTCACGACGTCGCGCTCTCCCTTGGCGACGGCTTGCGCCCCGGCTGCTTATACGACGCGACTGATGAGGCTCAGCTTAGCGAGCTGCGGGTTTTAGGCGAGCTCGCGCTACGCGCATGGGAGAAAAACGTGCAGGTGATGATCGAAGGACCGGGTCATATTCCTTTAAACCAAATAGAGTATAATATGAAAATCGAACGCGAGCTGTGCCACGGCGCGCCATTTTACGTGCTAGGGCCGCTACCTACGGACATCGGTGCGGGGTATGATCATATCACTTCGGCTATCGGTGGGACGATGGCGGCCTTTTACGGAGCCTCGATGCTGTGCTACGTGACGCCTAAAGAGCACCTTGGTTTGCCCAACGCAAACGATGTCAGAGATGGCATCGTAGCGCATAAAATCGCCGCTCACGCAGCCGACGTCGCGCTAGGCAAGGCTGGAGCCATAGAGCGCGATCACGCGATGAGTGACGCTAGATACGCTTTTGACTGGAATAGGCAGTTTGAGCTAAGCCTGGATCCCGAAAGAGCACGCGATCTACATGACGAGAGCTTGCCGCAAGAGTCGTTTAAAAAGGCGGAATTTTGCTCGATGTGCGGGCCTAAATTTTGCGCGTATAAAATTTCAAAAAATCTAATGAAGGAGAAAAATGTTAAGTAAAGAGGATGTCTTAAATAGGCTAAAAGGCGTGATATATCCGGGCTTTGAGAAAGATATCGTGAGCTTTGGATTCGTAAAAAACGTCGAAATCGGCGAGAAAATTTTAATCGAGGTCGAGATCGTAAGCTCAAATCCAGACGTAGCAAACGAGCTGCGAACCGACATAAAGCGCGTGATGGGCTCAAACGAGTGCGTCATAAACATCATACAACCAAAAATCCCCGAGGAAAAAAGCAACAGCCAAAGCGGTAAAAACATCGCTCCGCAGATCAAAAATTTCGTAATGGTAAGCTCGGGCAAAGGCGGCGTGGGCAAGAGCACTACGACGTTAAATTTAGCTATCTCGATGGCAAAGCTAGGCAAAAAAGTAGGCATCCTAGACGCCGATATCTACGGTCCAAACATCCCAAGAATGCTCGGCGAAGTAGGCACGCAGCCGCAAGTCGTCGGCAACAAGCTAAAACCGATCTTAACTCACGGCGTCGAGATGATGAGTATGGGCGTGCTAATGGAAGAAGGCATGAGCCTTATCTGGCGCGGCTCGATGATAATGAAAGCTATCGAGCAGCTACTAAAAGACGTATTTTGGAGCGAGCTAGACGTGCTGTTTCTCGATATGCCTCCCGGAACGGGCGACGCGCAGCTAACTTTAGCTCAAAGCGTGCCTGTGACGGCCGGCGTGTGCGTCACGACTCCGCAAGTAGTGGCGCTTGATGATAGCAAGCGCGCGCTAGATATGTTTGAAAAGCTTCACATACCGATCGCAGGCGTGATAGAAAATATGAGCGGATTTATCTGCCCTGAAAGCGGCAAGGAGTATGATATATTCGGCAAAGGCACGACCGAGGAAGTAGCAAAAGCCTACAGTACCGAAGTGCTAGCCGAGATACCTATCGAGCCTGCCGTTAGAGTCGGCGGAGATAGCGGCAAGCCGGTGAGCTTTTATGAGCCAAACTCAGTCACGGCTAAACGCTACGAAAAAGCGGCGGCTAGGCTGTGGGAGATAATTGAAAATATCAACAACGAGGGCGGCGCGGACAACTCGTCTATCCAGCCCGTGATGGACGGCAAGAGCGCTTGCTCGAAGTAAAATTTAAAACCTAAAGCCCGAATTTGATCAAATTTGGGCTTTAACTCTCGCAAATTTACAAATTTAGGAGAACGACGATGAAAGCGATCGTAACGGTGATCGGTAAGGACAAGGTTGGCATTGTGGCGGGCGTTTCGGCTAAGCTAGCGCAGCTTGGGCTAAACATAGACGACATCAGCCAGACGGTTTTAAACGAGTTTT
>NZ_CALKTQ010000184.1 GCF_937997465.1 uncultured Campylobacter sp.
TTTCATTTTTAAGAGCTATGGTATATTGTTCTTGATACTGATGATGCGTGATTTGCAATATCTCGATGTTATTTTTATCTAAAATTTCTTTGATTTTTATATAAATTTGGCGTTGATGATCACTTTGAAAGTTAAAACCGGAGCTTAAGGTATTAGACGAACTCGTATTACTCTGCGCTATCTCGTTAGCGTTTAAATTTTTAATATTTGAAAGTAAATTTATATGCGGCTCGTCTAGAGTGTAGATCTTGCTTTTTGCCCTTGTTATGGCTGTATAGAACCATCTAAAATAGTTTTCGCTTAAAACGCTTGTCATAGTTTTGCAGTTTAGAAATAAATTTTTCCATTCACTACCTTGAGCTTTGTGGCAAGTGATGGCATAGCCAAATTTTACCTTTAGGGCATTAAAATAAGGATCCATCATTAGGGTATCGACCCACTCTTTGGTATTTGGTTTTAACCCAGGGTGACGCCTCATAAAGTCGATATAGATTCCTTTATTTTCATCCGAACTAAGGCTAGCTTGTTCTGAAAATAGTAAATTTTCTATTATTTTGCATCTTATATGCCAAGCTGCGCCATCTATATCATAAAAAAGCACTACAACATCTCTAAAGCTTATGCTAACATCTATTTTGCCGCCTTTAGTCTTTATGATTTTTGTTTCTGTTGGGGATAAAATTTCCTCTATAATCCCAAAATCGCCGTTTGAGATAAAAATACCGTGATTTGCGTTATTTGATGTAACTATTATCTTATCTCCTGCGCAGATTTGATTTTTATGATTTGGGAAAAGATGCCCCCTGACTTTATAGTTATACTCCTTTACGCTAGCGTTTGAGTACGCTACTATCATAGTTTGATGATCGACCTTGCCTTTGGTTACCTCTATGTATTGTTGCATGAAATTTATATGGTCTAGGTGTACTGTGTCATGAAAACTCGTATCGAAATTTATAGTATTAAATACTTTATTTTCTAATGATTTTCTTATAGGTAAAGTATTTTTAAGTATGCCGCTATCTTTTTCTTGTCTTACGACATCGGTAAGTTCAAACTCTTCGGCTCTAAAACCAAAATTTTCCAATATATATTGTTTATTTAATGCCGGAGAAAACGACATGCCGACCGGTGGCAACTGGGCGTTGTCGCCTATAAAAATGATCTTTTTTCGATGGTCATTACAGTCTAAATTTATGTAATGCATCAAATCTCGCAATAAAAAACCGCTTCCAAATCTGATAAATTCCATTTCGTTATAAATATCAGATATCATTGAAGCCTCGTCTATAATATAAACTGTGTCGTTTGAATCCTCATTGACGGCAACAGAAAAATAAAATTTATATGTTTTATCCTCTTTTTCCAGATTTTGTATGTATTCTACGGGATTTTTTAGGGTATATATAGTTTTATGGATAGTGTACGCGGCACTCCTTGTCTTTTGGCTTATGACCTTTGCCGCCTTGCCGGTTGGTGCTGCTAAGATATAGTTACGCTTTATCTCTCGAAAATACTCAGTCAAGCCTTTTGTAATAAAAGTTTTACCCGTTCCCGCATAGCCTTTTAATAAAAAAATGCTACTGTTTTGAGATGATATAAATGTTTCTAGCTTTTGAACTAGTTTGCTTTGAGAATCGGTTAGATTGTATTTTGTAAAAAAACTTCTTAAAGATATCATTATGGCACCCCCTTTTAATTTTTAGTATTATACAGCTTTACTATGACATATTGTGACTATTCTATAAAAAGTATAGCTTCAAATTTATGCTATAATAACTCTTTAGGTGCATAATAGCGATAAAAGGGAATACATATGCCAAACGAGATATCAACTGCTAAAAATATTTTAAAAATACTAAAAAGATTAAATGACGGCCATACTTTAAGACTTAAGCTTTTATCTGAAGACATGGGAATGAGTACCAGAAATTTAGAGAGGTATTTTA
>NZ_CALKTQ010000185.1 GCF_937997465.1 uncultured Campylobacter sp.
GAGCTATGGCTTGCGGTTAAATTTGAGGCGTTTGTCAAATTTGAGGGCAAATTTGCGTTGCTAAATTTCGCTTTTAACTCGTTTGCTAGATTTAGCCCGCTCAAATTTGATTTTCTTTCGGTCTGCGACGGAGTTTTGTCTGCGCCGTAAATTTTACCGCCGCGAGCGTTTAAATTTTGCCATGGCGAAATTTTGTCCAAATTTGAACGCCGAATTTGAGCGGAAATATTTTGCGCGTTCATGGCTCTAGCCTCGCTTTTATCGGTAGCGACGGGTGCAGGGCGGTTGCGTTGTTTTCGGGCACGGCCTCGACTAGATACACCAGCGTGCTTTGCGAGGTTTGGTTGTAGATGACGGGCGGGGCGTACTCGGGAGCGGACGCGATTTTTACGATACGAGCGGTAAAATCCGCGCATCCTTCGCAGCTGATGCGCGCTTTTTGTCCCTCGCGCAGGTTAGGCAGCGCGACTGCAGGCACGAAAAACCTGATCTTTACCTCGCTAGGCGGCAGCAGCGATAGCACGGGCTGCGAGCTTTGGACGAACTCGCCCGTTTTATAAAATATATCTTCGACTAGTCCGGATCTCGGCGCTAGAACGGCGGTTTGCTCTAGTCTCCACTGCGCGGCGCGCTCGTTAGCTTTGGCCGCTTGTATTTTTGCTTTTAGGCTTGTTATTTGTTCGCTTCTAGCTGGCAAATTTGCGATCTTTAGTGCAGCGTTTAGCTCGCTAACTAGGGCGTTTGCGCGGTCAAATTCCGCCTTTGCGGCGTCAAATTCTTTTTGCGAAACGGCGTTTTTAGCTAGCAGAGACTTTGCGCGTTCATAGTTAGCCTCCGCGATCCAAAGTGCGGCCTTGGCTTGTTTTAGCTCGGCATCTATCCGCTCGATCTCCTCTGGGCGCTTGCCAGTGCTAAGGTCGGCTAGCTCGGCTTCCAGAGCGCTCACGTTAGCCTTTGCGGCGTCTAAATTTGCTAGTGCTTCGGCGCTCTCGATCTCAAAAAGCGGCTCGCCTTCTTGGACGGCGGCGCCCTCTTTGACGCTCAAATTTACGATCCGTCCGCTAACGCTAGGCGCTACGTAAAGATAATCTTCCTCGACGTAACCGTTAAAAAACGCGCTTCCCTTCTCATCCGCGCAGCCTGCAAAAATCAGGATAAAAAAGGCAAAAAGCGTGTAAAATTTGCTCAAATTTAAACCCATTTCGCCTCCTTAAGCCGCTATTTTAATAGCATTATACTCCGCTTTGGTTAAATTTGGCTACATTTTAGAGGATGCCGCGCGGAACTCGAAAAGGAAATATTTTTGGCGTGTAGGCTTCGGATAGTGCGGTAGAAGTGGCGGTTTTTTATCTCTTTTTAGGAAAGAGTAATTTAAATTTGGAGCAAATTAGTGCGGCGATTATAGTATTTTTTTGCGCTTTAAATTTCTTAGATGTGTTTTATAAGTACTGCAAAAACGGCATTACTAATAAAAAAGGATAAAAAATATCCAATTTAAGCATTCTTTGAAGGTAGGGGTTATATAATTCCCGTTCTAATGATATTAGTTATTAATCTTAATCTTAAGGAGAGTGTATGAAAAAAATTATTTCAGGTGCGCTTGTCACATCTATTTTGGCTGCTTCGGCATTTGCTTTTAGTGTAGATGGCAACCCTAGCGTCAAATTCGTTGGTTATAAGTTAGCTAACAAAACAGCCGTCGAGGGTACGTTTAAAGATCTTGGCTTTAAAAGCGCGGAAAACGCAAATTTTGCCGATTTTCTAAAAACCTTTGAGTTTAACATCGATCCTAAAAATATCGATACAAAGTTGCCCGATCGCGACAAACGTATCGGTATGATCTTTGACGGCAACGCAATAATGGCTAAAATTGTATCCGTAAGCGGCGACGAAAAAGCGGGCGAAGCTGAAGTCGAAGTTAGCGTAAAAGGAAACTCAAAGTCTTACAAAACGCAGTATACGGTGGAAGATGGTAAACTAAAGGCTAAAATCGGCATTGACTTGTTGGCTGATTTGAAACTCAATGAGACATTTGAAAAATACGCCGCTTCAGCCAAGCCTTTTCATGGCGGCAAAAGCTATCCGGATGTAGAAATCTCACTCGAAGCTAAAATAAAATAATCCTTAAATTCGGCGCTTAAAGATCTGCTTGCGCCGAATTTTCTACTTTATTATTATTTTTTATTCCGTAATGCCGAAAAATCGATAACTTAAGATATAATGAGCCGTAAAATTTAATTAAGGCGAAAAAATGACGACGAAAGAAAATAAAAAAGGGGCGGTAAGCGCGCTATTTTTGGCAGTTGCGCTGTTTGCGGCGGGATGTGCAGGGTATTTTTATTACGGCATAGGCGGAACGGGCGTTTTTACGATGGTCGTTGCCGTGATCTGCGCCGTTTTTTGCGTGAAAAAGATATTTCAAGTTAGCTTTCTAAGCATCGATGACGACGGATTTTTAGTGCAAAAGGGCGGCAAAAACGCTAAATTTTACTTTAAAGATATCGAAGAGATCGGCGTTCGCATGGTAGACGCCAAACGCAAAATCGACGTTTTAAACGTTAGGTTTAAAAGAGGCAAACTAGACCGCGACGCAGCTGATGGCCTCATGCAGCCTATCGGCGACGACGATGCCGTGATATACGACAAATACGAGCTCTCAAAACATGAAGTTTTTAAAATTTTAAAGCAGAAATTTGAGGCGCTAAACGCACAAAAAAGCGAAAATAAGAGAAAGTAAAATTTAGCTCGGCCCGCCGGTGCCAAATTTGATTTTTGGCTTTGACGACCCAAATTTGCAAATTTGACCGAAATTTGAGTCAAACCCGCAAGGCTAAATTTATTTATTAAAATACGCCGCGAGCGCGCTTAGCCAAACAAACATAGCTATTATCCAAGACATCGTCCACGGCGTACCCGCAGAAAACGCCGCAAGCATCGCTGAGGAGAGGATGCCGCTGCCGTATTGCAGCGAGCCGATGAGCGCAGCGGCCGAACCCTTCATCTCCTGCGGCACGCTATCAAGAGCGGCGGCATTGGAGCAAGAAGCGATGATGCCGTTCATGCTAAAAACGAAAAACATCGGGATTATCACGCCAAGAACGCCGCCCGTTTTGAAAAACGCAAACGCAAACAGCACGCTGGCAGCAAGCGCGGCGACGAGCGTGGAGACTATGAGTAGGCGGTTTAGCGCATAGCGCTTTACCAGCTTTTTGTTTACGAAACTTAGCGCCATGACGCCCACGATGTTTATACCGAATAAAAATCCGTAGTATTTGCTAGGAATGCCGAAATAATCGATATATACAAACGATGAGCCCGTGATAAAGGCATAGGCGGCTACGTAGAAAAACGTCACGCTAAGAGTGTAGCGCATAAATTTGGCGTCTTGCAATAATCTTAGATAGTTTCTAAAAGACGATGCGATTGGCTTTGTGGAGCGCTTTTGCGGCGGCAAGGTCTCCGGCAGAGAAAAAATCATCGCAAACATAACCGCGCTAGCTAGCGCCATCAGCCAAAATATCCCGTGCCAAGAGCCAAATTCCAGTATTGCGCCGCCCAATAACGGACCCACTATCGGCGCTATCGCCATGATGATAACCAGCGTAGAGAGCATCTGTGCGGCCTGCGAGCTACCGAAAAGATCGCTAATCATTACCCTGCTTAGCATCGGTCCTACGCATGCGCCTACGGCCTGAAACACACACCAGAAAAGGGCGCAGCATATTGTCCGACATCGCGCATCCTACTGATCCGATCGCAAAGAGCGCCATACCGATGAAAAGCGGGATTTTACGCCCGATCCTATCACTGATAGGCCGCAGACGAGCTGTGCGATGGCGAAACCAATCAAAAAGCCCATTATCGTAAGCTCCGAGTCTCCGTGCAACTGCCGCTCCATTATAGGCATAGCAGGTAGATATACGTCCGTAGATAGCGATGTACAAGCCATGAGCGCGCTTAGTACGACTAAAAAGATAGCGAAGTTTTTGGAGTTTAAAATTTTCCTTTTGTTGTTATTTGAGTGGGCGCAGGGTTTACGCGACTGGAGATTGAGAGCTTTAAATTTACTCAAATTCGCATTGATAAATTTTGCGCGATTGTAGCTAAATTTAAACGCCTTTCGGTGCGGATGCTTAAATTAAATTTGATGTAAAATTTGAATGCAAGCGGTACAAAATTTAAACTAGAAATTTAAATGCAGTAGAGCAAGGCGCAGTATTTTTCGCTTAGACGAGGCGAAATTTGATTTTTAAGCGGAGCGTATATTTGATAC
>NZ_CALKTQ010000186.1 GCF_937997465.1 uncultured Campylobacter sp.
TTAAGAAAAATTTTATTCTTAATAAGTATAATTCCGAAATAACAATTTTTATTAAAAAGGAAAAATATGAAAAAACTAACCACCACTTCAGGCAATCCGATAGCCGACAATCAAAACTCGCTTACTGCGGGTAGTCGCGGCGGCATAATGCTACAAGATTATCAACTACTTGAAAAACTAGCCCACCAAAACAGAGAACGCATCCCGGAAAGAGCCGTCCATGCAAAAGGTAGCGCTGCGTACGGTACGCTAGAGATCACGCACGATATCTCGCGCTATACGAAAGCAAATGTCTTGCAAAAAGGCGAGAAAACGAGACTGTTCCTGAGATTTTCTACCGTAGCCGGAGAGGCCGGAGCGGCTGATGCCGAGCGCGACGTAAGGGGCTTTGCGATTAAATTTTACACAAAAGAGGGTAACTGGGACTTAGTCGGAAACAACACTCCGATTTTTTTCATCAAAGACCCGTATAAATTCCCAGATTTCATCCATACTCAAAAACGCGACCCGCGCACGCATCTACGCTCAAACGAAGCCGCTTGGGATTTTTGGAGCTTAAGCCCTGAAACTATGCACCAAGTTACGATTTTAATGAGCGACCGCGGCATACCTGCTAGCTACCGCCATATGCATGGATTTGGCAGCCACACCTATAGCTTTATAAATGACAAAAACGAGAGATTTTGGGTCAAATTTCACTTTAAAACTCGTCAAGGCATTAAAAATTTAACCAACGATGAAGCCGCGCAAATAATCGCAAAAGACAGGGAGAGCAACCAAAGAGACCTCTTTGAAAGCATAGAAAAAGGAGATTTTCCAAGTTGGGATTTTAAAATCCAAATAATGACCCAAGATCAAGCAAAAAGCGTCAAATTTAACCCATTTGACCTAACCAAAACATGGTCTCATAAGGAATTTCCGCTTATCGACGTTGGCGTCATGACACTAAATGAAAACCCTAAAAATTACTTCAACGAAGTAGAGCAAGCCGCATTTAGCCCGTCAAATATAGTCCCTGGTATCAGCTTTAGCCCTGATAAAATGCTTCAAGCAAGAATCTTTAGCTATCCGGACGCTCAAAGATATCGCATAGGCACGCACTACGCACAACTAAGCGTAAATCGTCCGATAAGCGAAATAAACACCTACGTCACGGGCGGTGCGATGAATAACGGAATGTACGAACTCGACGATAAAGCCTACTATGAGCCAAACAGCTTTGGCGGCGGCAAAGAGGATAGAAGCCTGCTAGAGCCTGATATAAATTTAGAAGGCGCAATGCAACGATACGACCATAGAGCCGAGGATCAGGATTATTACTCGCAACCTAGAGCGCTTTTTGCTCTAATGAACGATAGCCAAAAATCACAGCTTTTTAGCAATATCGCAGAGAGCATGGCTGGTGTGAGCGAAGCGATAAAAGAGCGCGCAATAGGGCATTTTGAGCAAATCTCGCCAGAGTACGCAAACGGCGTCAATGCAGCGCTAAAGGCTAAAATTTGACAAATTTAACGCAGGCTGAAGAGCAAAGATATAGCGAACTTTGCGCCATGGCGCTTGATTTTGCTAGACAAGACGAAGCAGACGAGCTAGAAAAGATGATAAAGGCGGGGCTTAGCGTAAATTTAAAATCAGCCAAAGGCGATACGCTTTTGATGCTAGCTAGTTATAACAATGCTCTAAATACCGTAAATATGCTGCTCTCAAACGGCGCTAGAGTAGATGAACGCAACGACCGCGGGCAAACTCCGCTTGCGGGCGCTGCGTTTAAGGGGCACTTAGATGTAGTAAAAGCGCTAGTTAACGCTGGGGCCGATATCGAAGCAAATAATGGTCTGGGTATGACGCCTTGGGCTTTTGCGGTGATGTTTGGCAGAAGCGAAACGGCAAAATTTTTACTTAGCAAACGTAAAAAAGAAAATATATTTCAAAAACTAGCGGTTAAGTTTTTAGAAATTTTTAGCAACAAGAGTGCAAAAATCGCCTAAATTTGACTTATTTACAACCTTATAAACTCCGCCTGATTTGAGGCGGGGTTTAGAAACTTTAACACAGGCAACTAAAGATAGGAAACGGTAGCGTATTTTACAAATTCGCTCAATTTAATCAACCCGAGCAAGGCTGGCTTATGTCGATCACGCAAGCTTGTAAAGGGTTAAATTTAGAGG
>NZ_CALKTQ010000187.1 GCF_937997465.1 uncultured Campylobacter sp.
TTTTATCGCTAGTGTATATTACCTCACAGCCCTCTTTGTCTGCGCAAAAGTATTGTAGTGCATCTTCAAGATCAGAGTTTGAGTTTTTAGAATACTTAATAGCCTTTTTTATCCCTTCGATTCCAAACGGTGATACGCACCATTTTTGAGTAATGACTTCTAAGAAATTTAGAAGTATAAGTTGCTTTTGTTGAGAATGGCGCAAATTATAATAAAGCGTGCTAATACTATCTTCGCTAATGACGATAGTATGTTGTTTTCGCATTAGATTTTGCATCAAAGCAACGGCCTTTTTGTTATTTATCCTATCTGTATCGATAATATCGATGATGATATTTAGGTCAAAAAATACTTTCATTGTTCTGCCTTTTGATTTAGTTCGTCCGCTTTTTCTGCTCTTAATGATTTTGAATCCCCTTTAAAATCCCCTTTAAATGCTCCGACAAACTTCATGATATCAGCGATGTCGCTTTCTATGCCGCTAGGAGTAGCATTTTCTTGTGTACTCGGTGTTGGTTGTTGTGAATTATCGGTTTGCGCAGCTACCTCAATAATCTCATCTTCTTCTTCATGTTTTTTTGAAATCACGATCTCAGTTTCGCTTTTGTTGGCTGAATGTTGAATCTGCTTGACGCTATCTACCTGAAAGCTATCTGGCGCTGCTAAAACTTTATCAAAGCCTTCATAAGCCGCATCGGTTAAAATTTCTTTTGTCATTTCCAACGTTTCAAAGTTAAATGTTTTGACGGTTGTTTGTCTTAGTTGCTTTAGATCCTTTATCGAGCCTTTACCGACGATTTGCGGATTTAACATAAAAGAGTTTTTACCGATTATGTCAAATTTATCTTTGTCATTTTCGCTGATTTTAAAAATAGCTTGTTTATCTTCAAGCTCTTTTAGAGCGCGATACACGCTTGATTTGGCTAAAATTTTACGCTCTTCAAAATATTTAACGAAATCGCTATCGTATTTAAAAATATTTTTATAATTTACATTTTTTATCATTACTAAAAATACTGTTCTGGCGTTGTTTGAAAGATTTTCAACTAAAAAATCCAAATTTTCTACAAAAACTTTAATAAAGGCATCTTTTGTTTGTTCTTTTTGCAAAAAACTCGTGACAATCGTCTTTACTTCACCAGTTTGGCTATCGACGATCTCTTGCGTCCTATTATAAAGCCTCGCGCTTGTGGAGCGAACTTTTTCTAGGTCAACTATTTCTTTTGCCATAATACTCCCCTGTAATTTATTTTTTCAAAAATATACTTTTTTTACCCTTATTTGCCACTGAATTTTCCCAAAAAATAAAACTATTTTTTATCAGAACCATAAAATTTTTCCCAAAAAATGAAACTATTTTTATCAAAGAATCATTGTTTTTCCAAAAAAATAAAACTAGATTTTGAGTGATATTGAAATTTTAATGCCATTTATAAAAAGGCGCTTGTATTAGAAAATTGATTTTATAATGGCATCAATATGCAAGTTTTCTATGGTATATGTGTTTTTAAGAAAGCATTGATACGGATATTATAAAAACATATTTTCTATGACTCAACCTGTCATTCTCTTATGTTAAATTTTCATCGTTATTTAAATCTAAAGGAGCGAAAATGATAAAATACATTGTAGGTGGAGCAGCGTTAGTGACTGCTGGATACACGCTAAAAAGATACCTCAATAAATATGATTTTCATATATCTATAAAGAACAAAAATCAAAACATTACAAAACAGTACGACTCAAATACAGAATTGAAATCAGCCCTAATTAATCCTGTAGGCATAAATGATGATGATTTTTTAGAAGCTAGTGTAATGGAAAAAAGTCGTAAATTTAACGAAACGATTCACCGTCTTTTTGTGTCATTGAGAATTTTACAAAAAAAACTATCAAGCGTAGAAAATTTGCCGGATCTAAAATCTGCTTATTCGTCTATTAGCGGCGAAAAGGTTTTGAGATTTAAAGACTCCGAGGCCAAAAATTTCAGCAAATTTTTCCATATATTTATAGACTCCAAAGAGGATCTGCGGATTTTGTGCGATCTAAATTTAATGATAGATTATGCATTGGAGCGCATGATAGAAAATAACATTTCTAAGATTGATACCGCAGAACAAAAGGTAAGAGATTATTGTAAATTTGATACAGAGCAACAAGAGATAATCATCAAGCTAGTTGAGCTAAACAATGTTTTGGTTAAGGCGCTAAGAGAGCTAAGGTCCGCTACGCAAATGAAGGAAATAGCAACGATCTTTAAAGACGTGGCGGGAGTAAATAAAAGATATTACGATAAAAAATTTTTTAAGGAGAAGCTAGAATGTTAAGATTATTTTTAGATTTATTTGCAGGTTATGTATTCTATCAAGTAATCAAATTTATGGCATTAAATCTTTATTTACCGGCTGTAAAAGATGTTATCAGCATAATATTTGGGAATAAAAATGTAGCTCAATAGCTCCTACTTTTTGTCAAAAATAAATTTATTGACAACGGGGGGGGGTAATGCTAAAATATACAAATTTTATTTTAACAAAAAGGATAATGGTATGGAAACCAATCAAAAACAGCAAGAGGTTCAACTAGATCTAAGTGATCTGATAGCTGGAGCAAAGGACGCCTTCAGAAAGGCTACGCAAGATATAAGTTCTAAATTAAACGTTTTAATAGTCGGTAAAACTGGTGCAGGTAAAAGTACGCTCATAAATGCAGTTTTTGGTGACAAAGTCGCAGAAACTGGCTCTGGAAATCCGATCACTCAAGAAATAAACGAAATAAAAGTAAATTCAAATTTTAGTATCTATGATACTAAAGGTCTTGAAATGAAAGACTTTGACGCTACTTATGCCGATATTGCAAATTTTTTAGAAAACAACAGCAAAAAGAGAGCCGACGAGCAGATGCATATAGTATGGTTTTGTATAGCAGAACCTGGTAGAAGGATAGAGGAGGGAGAGAAAAGGCTATTTGAGCTATTGCAACAAAAAAACTATACTATATTGACGGTCATTACAAAGGCTACTCAGGACAAAGATGAAAATAATGAAAAATTTTCAGACAAGGTAAAAAGCGAGCTTTGCATCAACGAAGACCTCTTACAAAGAGTTATGGCGTTAGAGATCGAAGACGATGACGGGAATATAAAACCACTTAAAGGCATAGACAGCCTGATAAAGAAAACATACGACGCTTTACCTGGGGCATCAAAGCAAGCCTTTGCTAGAGAGCAAAAATATAATAAAGATGTAAAATACGAAGCAGCATTGGATATTATCAATAAATATAGCGTAGCTGCGGGTGCTATAGCGGCTACTCCGATACCGTTTTCAGATATCGCTCTACTTTTGCCTACCCAAATAGCTATGATATCGCATATTACGTATAATTACGGTTTTGAAGCCTCTGCCGAAAATATCGCGAAACTAGCGACATCGTTTGCTGCCGTAGCAGCTGGAGGCTTTGCCGTTAGATTTTTAGCTGGTAATCTATTAAAATTTATACCGGCCGTAGGATCTGTTGCGGGAGGAGCGTTTAATGCAACCGTCGCAAGCTCCAACTAAATTAATGGGCAACGCATATCTAGCGTATTTAAACGATAATTTTGAATTAATTTACAAAGGCGATTTTGATTTATTTTCAAATTTAACCGATACTATCATAAAGGCATACGTCGAAAAGCTAAAATAAAATCTACTTTTATCTAAATTTGACTCAACCTGTCGCGCTTCTTTGCTATAATTTTATAAATTTGATAGTAAAGAAGTGCGATAAATTTTTACCACGAAAATTTCCAATCAAGGACATAAAGTGATACGACCAAACCCATTTAAAATTTGCTGTTCCAAATGCAGCTTTGAAAAACTGATTTGGTTTAAGAGCGATGCTTTAACAGACTTAGACTTTAAGCAAGTTCCAGATGTTTGTCCAAAGTGTGGCAATACAAAGTTTAATAGAAAAGCAATATCCATAGAAGAGGCTATGGCTAAAGAGCGCTTTGATAATATGATCCAATCTTTTAAGAATATATTTAAAAAGATATTTAAGGGCTAAATTAGTATAATCATTTAATTATTATATGCTAAATTTAAAAGGCAAAGTATGCACAACATCCTCATACTCTACAATCCCTACTACCAAAGCGACGTCATCGAGCAACACCTTAAAATTTTAATCAGCAAAGGCAAAGTGGCCTTTGGTAAGATAAAAAGCAAGCGGCGGGACATGATAAATTCTCACGAAGCCGAGCTTGAGCAAATTTACGAAAGCTTAAATTCGAGTGACAGCGACGGAAAGTATCTACAACTATTCCTGACCGATTACTCAAATTTGTTCGTAGCAAAGGTTATTGCCGTAACCGATGAAGATATGAGCAAGATAGCGCCTGAGTATTATAAAGAAAAAAGGCTCGATGTAGAAAAGTGGTTTATCATAAGCGATATCAGAGAGCTAGTTAGAAACGACTTTGAGTGCGTTAGAGACGATTACCTGGCAAATTTTACCGTAAGCGGCCATACTTACGCAGTATACGGCAATGCTTATGTTTATCCTCTCATCATAAAGACAAAGCAAGAGACGCGCTATTTTGAGGATGAGGGTAAATTTTATCTCGACGTCTATAAAAGTCCCGAATTTTTAGAAATAAAGCGGAATTTGATCCGCTACTGTTTCGGACGAAGCCTAATAAATCTAATGCATCCAGATAGCATAGAAAATATCATCTCCGCCGAGATAGAATACCTTGACAATATAGCCAACCCGCTCTATGACTTTAGCTCCGTCGTGGTCAAATACTCAAAAACTATGGAGCAAGAGATCTACGCCTTCGTTAAAGTTCTCATGGAACAACTCGCAAAGATAAAGCCGTCTATATTAAAAATCCCATACGAAGTGCAGGGCACGAGCTTTACCGTAAGCGATATATTTGAAAACAAGCCAAATTTGGGAACCTATAAGTTTCTTTTTAAAAATCGCCTAATCCAATATGCACTTGAGGGGAATTTACTACAAAACTACGTAACCAGAACCCTACCAAAGGTCATAACCGAGCTTCAAGATTTGCGAAACGAAACCGTACACGCCAAAGCTCCTAGCCATACCGATGTAACAAAGCTAAGAGCAAAGATAATAGGTGTGGCTAGCGAGAGCGTACTAGCCAAAGTAGTCAAGGCTAGAGCAGAAGCGGGGAGGGCTAGCTACTCATCTTGAGATGTCGCTATGATGATAACCTTGGCTCCACTCATGGTTTCATCATATACGTATTCTATACTTACGGCTGTTTCATAACTAAAAGCCCTTGCCATGATGCCTAATATTTCTTGCATATCTTCTAAAGATATGCCGGGCGCAGCATCTGTTTTAACATACACTGACGCCTCTTTGGCATTAAAATAGCCGTAAAGCGCTGCCGATTTTACGGCTTTTCTAGTAGCATTTAGCGCGGCTTTTTTACCTTTTGCTTGTGCCTGTGCTACAGCTACGGTGCCTCGGCGGGCAATTAGCTGCTGGAACTCGCGCGTCAAATTTTCGCTTTGATTATTTGCTTTGAACGACACCGCTATTAGCTCGCAAACTATCTTACTCAGCGCTCGATCGAGTGTTTTAAAAACACGGAGCAAAGAACTAAAATCAAATGAATTTTTGGATTTTAGATATTCTATTCTTTTTTGCCTTTTTACCAACCATTCGTTTATTTTGCCGTATTTGTTAAATTTAATATCGTCATTTGCGCCTAGCTCGGGATTATTGATAATGTTTTCAAAACTCTCAAACCTATCTTTGTAATAGCCCAACACTTCATCGGCGTCCTTGTATGAAGTTGTATTATCGGCGATTTGTTTTAAGATATTACTTATTTTTGTAAAAGATCTATTCGCGTCCATTTTTTTCCTTGATTTTATCGTAGCAAGAATTCAACTTCACTCACCTCCCAATCATACTCCGCGGCAATACTCGCCAGGTTTTGCGCCATAGCCTGCAGCTGCCTTAGCGCATCTTTCATCTCGCTTACCTTACTGCTTCCGTTCATACCGGCTTGTAGGTTTTGAACGCTTATGGCTATTTGGAGCTGAGTTAGCGTCCAATAAAATTTGATCAAAGCCGTATCTAGACCTATCTGGGCTAGCGGGTTTATGGCTAAATTTATAGCATTATTTTCATGCTCGCCGTAGTCTTTGCCGATTTCTAAAAGCAGCTCAGGCAAATAGTTTTCGTGAAATTTACTCTCCATCTTAGATAGCTTTTTTAGGATATTCTCGTCTATTTCATTATACTCATCTAGCCCCATAGCCGTTTTAGCAGCGTATCCGATAGCTTTTGCCACGCCTCCAAAGGGACCAAAGGTATCTTTATAGTACATATCGTCTATTTCTTGCTCGTCTTCGTCGTTCGGTTTTTTAGTTAGCTTTATGCTTTGGGTTAAATTTAGCATTTGACCCGCTAGTTCGCTCATCTTAAAGCTCTTTACTTTAGCTACCGCCTCGTTAGCCTTTTGGATAAAATCTACGTTTAAACTCACTTGATCTCCTTTGATTTAAATTACAACATAAATTTAACATTGCATAGCGACAGGTTGAGTCATTTTTCGTATCTAACTTCAAAAATATTAGCTTTTTCTCGATTTTTTCTCTGCCAAGCTGCGTCAAATATGCTATCGGGTTCAAATTTATCGTCGGCGATTATCAGCGCATAAATTTTACTGCCACCTTTTTTTATCTCTTTAGTTATATTTTTTATCTCATCCGTTATGGGAAACACCATATCCGAGATAGTTAAAATATCGGCATTTGCATATCCGCCCTTTTTTATTAGTTTTAGAGCCTCTCTTACGGCAGGAGTTAGATCAGTGCCACCGCCGCTATAGCCTTTGTAGCAAAATTTGGCCAAATTTTTTAGGCCCTCTTTGCCGTTTAGATCTATTTTGACCACTCTCGTATCAAATCCTAATACATAACAAAGCCTATCCTCTGCTCTTGCTATGTCGGCTATCATTTTAGTCGCCACTTTCGCGACGGTTTCGGGGATTTCGCTCATAGAGCCGCTAAAATCGACGCAAAGTATGATGGGTCCTTTGGTATCGGCATTGTATAAAATTTTATCGGTTATTTTCATCTGCTCGGTAGAAAAGCTTTCAAAGCACGTTAGCTTATTTTCTACAAATTTTATATCGAATAAAATTTGAGTATCTATGTCTGTTAGCCCTAGCTCGCTAGGCAAGAGATTATCCATATCGCTACCTAGTTTTATGCCGTCGATCTCCTCTTTTTGATTACGTCTAATCTTGGTTTTTTCAAATCTATCCGCATCTTTAAATTTATCCTTTTTGCCGTCTATTCTACCGATCTTGTCGCAAATTTCTTTTAGTTTTGCGTCATTTTTTATCTGTTTTAGATACTTTTTAAAGTGTTCCAGCCACCAACTAAAACTACTTCCTGTGCTAAGACCCCAGCTTAGATACTCAGTCTCGCTTTTATCAAAGCCAAATTCCGTTAAGAAGTCTTGTATATCGTTTATCTTTTTTAGATTCATCCTAATGCCCGCATATATCTTTTTCTTGTAGTTTTTTATGACGTCGCTATCAAATTTTTCGCTATATTCCCGCCTGGCTTCATCTGCGCTTTTTAAAAGTTCCTCAGCCAAATTTAATAGCTTCTCGTTCATATCTTTTTTGGCGTCCGTTTCGGGAGTATTTGCACCGCCGCCGTTCTCGTCGCTTTTTTTGTTTTGAATATCTTGTAAAATTTGATTAAATTTATCGGTTTGCTTGGAGTTAAAAAACTTGCCGCAAAGCTGTAAAAAAGTAAAGATATCGGCTATGTCTAGCTTATCTAGGTAGATACCGCGACGCAATGTTATTTGCATTTGCCTCATTGCTCGCTCATGAGCATCTAACGGATTTGCTTGTTCTATTAAATTTAAGCCAAGATCGTTTTTAAAATTTATCTCCTCTTTTTTGACGGCTTCTTTTATAGCTTCCGCCAAGCCCTTACCGCCAAAACCGGCAAATTTAACCAAGCATTCGTTTATCAGGATTTGAAATAAAAAATCCTCCTTATCTGATCTCATGGACGCTTATATCCTTTTTTAGGCGGTTTAGCTTCATTTTTAGTCTTTTTTGCGCCTTTAGTTCATTTGATAGCGCAGTTTCTACGATATTTTGCTGATTACCTGATAAAAATATATTAACGCTTTTACTAAAATCATTGCCGAGCTTTGCTTTGGTTTCATTCATTATCGTTTCAAGCTCGCCTAAAATTTCCTCGCATTCGTTTAAATTGTTATCTCTGAGCTTTGCATCGATTGCTATCATATCTCCTTTTTTGCGCAAGGCTATCGGCATGATAGGCTCTGAGCTAATGCCTTTTACGTATTGCTGAAAAAACGACCCAGATAGCCAGCCACCCCTTAGAGCGCCTTTATCTACTGATATATAGTATCCCATATTTACGGCGCTATCCCTTGTGTAATATATCCTTCGTTCGTAGTTTCCGCGTTCGTTTAGCGGATTGCCCTCAAATGGGCTAAAAGGAACGTAAAATAAAATATCTATTTGATCGCTGGGATCGGTATATTTGTTTAGTCTGATACTAAATTCGTAATGCGGAATGCCATTAAAATTTTTAGTTTTATATTCATCATCTTGCAAAAAACACAGTTGATAGTACTCGTCGGCGAGTCTTGCGACCCTTTGTTCTAACTCTATAATGAGCTTTGAGCTTAGATTTTTGCCAGCGCTTTGCGTTACGATATTTTTGATCGCCTCTATCTGCTCTTTTTCGCTCCAAAGACAATTAGCTAGCAACAAAACATCCGCAGGCAAAACTTCGCTTCTATCGTTTAAAAATGCGGAGGTTTTTAAGATGTGGGCTAAATTTTTCCAGCGCCTATCCGATACATATATTTGGCTTTGATTTTCTTGTAAAATTTGCTCATCGCTTGTTTCTTGGCAGCTTTGTTGATACGGATCACTACTATCGTCTTGATCGTTTTTGGTATTAAGCTTTTCTATATTTTCTCTGATTTCTTTTATTATTTCAAGGCTTTGGGGGCTAAATTTGACCGCTTTAGCTCCATTTGTTATCAAATTTAGCTCATCAAGCGTGATTTTTTCATCATCGCTTACATTTGCCTCCTCAAATTTGCCTTCAATCAAATCTTTAAAATTATCCCACTCTTTTAACGGCTCGACTAAAAGGCGCATATTTAGCCTATCGTAAAGCGCCTCCAATCCGCTTCCTTGTGCGGGCGTCTCGTTGCTGGCGGCTATTAAAGCATGTAGCGGGACTTTTACGTCTTTGCCGTCGTTTCTAAATATTTTTTCGTTTATTATAGTTAGTAGCGTATTTAAGATCGCCGGCGAGCTTTTAAAAATTTCATCTAAAAACGCAAAATTAGCACTTGGCAAGTAGCCCTCTATCTTGCGGATATATCGTCCTTCTTTTAGTTCTTTTATGTCTACGGGGCCAAAAACTTCGTCTGGAGTGGAAAATCTTTGCATTAGGTATTCAAAGTGTTTAGCGTCTTTAAATGCTAAAGATATGCGGCGAGCTATGAGGCTTTTAGCAGTACCTGGCACCCCGTATAAAAACACCGATTGCCCAGCAATAACGGCTAAAAGGACGTTTGCCACGATATGTTCGCGTTCAAAAAGCCCACACGAGATCGCTGTGATGAGATTTGAAATTTTATTTTTATACATCGGCTTCCTTTTTTTAGATTTTAGAAAATTTAACGTATTGCCGAGACAGGTTGCGTCGCAAGGAAAAAATTAGCTAAAATACGTCAAATTTAAATAGGAAGGATTAAAATGCGCTCTCACGATAAAATCGCCGTCAGGCTTGCTCAAATCATAGTAAAGCTAAACAGTGGTGAAAGACTAAGTATAGATGAGCTCGTAGAAGAGTTTAGTGTAAATAAAAGGACTATTTTAAGAGACTTTGAGCGGCTTAGTATCCTACCTATCCAAAAAGAAAACGGCAAGTATTTTCTAGAGGAGTACGCTCTTGGCAAACTAGGCTTTAAAGACATAAAAGCTTTTGCCGCACTAATTGGCGCAAGATCGCTATTCCCAGAGCTAGACGATAGGTTTATCAGCGACGTTTTAAACGAGAAGCTAAACAAGGCCTATCTAATCAAAAACCAAGGATTTGAAAGTATCCAAATTTCAAGAGACGACTTTGAAGCCGTAAGCGCCGCAGTCATCAAAAACCGTATAGTAGATTGCGAATATAACGACAAAGAACGCAAACTAAAGCCGTATAAACTAATAAATAATAGCGGCATATGGTATCTACTAGCGGACGACGAGGGTAAGCTAAAAAACTTCACGCTCTCTAAAATAAAACGCATAAAGATAAAGGGCGATACGTTTACTGCAAACGCCGAGTTTTTAAAACGTATCGAAAAAAACGACACAAACTGGTTTTCGGACGCCAAATTTAAGGTTACGCTTGAAATCAAAAACGAAGCTATGGAGTATTTTAAGAGAAAAGAGTTTTTGCCAAATTACGAAGTAGTGCAAGAAGAAGAGGATAAAATCATCATAAGTACGGAAGTAGCCTACGATGACGAGATACTGAGGGTGGTAAAATATTGGCTACCTTTTATAAAGATAGTAGAGCCTTTAAATTTAAGGGATAAATTTGAAAATTTGCTTAGGGATTATTTGAAATAGCATAGCCTGCCACTAGCTGGAACATTAAAATATAAGCTTTCTAAGATAGAGATTTTGTCTGACGGATATTTAAGATATTAGTAAGCCGTCAAATCTATCTTTGTAGTAAAATATTTGTCTCTTTTTTTGTATTTATATTGCTTACTATCTGACTACGATATCGCTATTTTTTATATTCATCTTTTCTATTTTTATAGATTGCGCCAAAAAGAGAAGATAGCCAATATCAATATGCCAAACAAGATGAGTTATAATATATTAAAAATACACTAAATGATATAACCTAAGTGACACAACCTGTCGCCTTCTACTGTTACAATAATGTTTGAAGTTCAAGAAAGAGATATTACACATAAAGGAGACACAATGATAAAAGATAATGTATTGGCGGCAATTTTTGCTGTGGATTTTTTAACAACACCAAGTAAAGACTTTGGTCTTGCATATGCTTGGGCCGAAAGGATACTTATGACAATTCAGGTATCACCAGAATATTTAACACACATATATAATTCCCTTTCTAATCAAGAAATTGAGATCAGCGCAATCATGGACTATGTTACTGCAATAACAGGCGATAGCGTCGACAATGCTATAAGAGATATACAAAATTGCAAAAAGCCGAATTTGACAAGTTTGCAAGAGGATAGCCTAATGAAAGCATATGATGCTATGCAAGTTGTGTATCAAAGAAATTATGAGCAAGACAATCCATATGTTTATACGCCAGAACAAATAAGAGATGTACTAAGCAAAATAAATGTATTGGTAGATAAAATTGAATTAAAAATTTTATTTGATGAAGAAGAAAGAGAGAAAACTCTAAAACTTTTTAAATTGAAAGAACAGAAAGGATTGCTGACATATACATCTGATCAATCTAAAGAGATTGAACATATGGTTCCAAAAAGTACTATTAGAACAAGCCAAGAAGATATATTTGGTGTAGCGCTTATATTAGTAACTGAAAACAAGTTAAGAAATATAATTACCAGCAACCTTGTTGCAGTTATGGCCTATTTAAAAACTACTAATCAAAGAGATTTTATAAAAGCATATAATGACATTATGGGTAACTATAGGATAGCAAACGAATATATGTCAAAATATATGGATTATTTGCAACAATACGATATTAAGAATACAAACATAAAGAATTTTTCTACAAAACAGGCGGAATATAATGATGAATTGCATATATTGCTATTAAAAGACTATTACGAATCAATAATAAATAGGCTCAACAAAGCTTAAGTTGATTTTTGGCCGCAACTTCATCTCTTGTTATTTGTGGGAGTTTTTGTCAATTTTAAAATATTTTTGATATAAATTCCCATATGCTATTTTAGTATTACATCTAAAATCAACTTTGCTACAATCATAGTCGCGAGCATTCTATATTTCTTCACTTAAAGCACAAAATTCTCTTGCGTTTATCACTTCAAATCAGTCCTTAGCATATAGCCTTGCCAGATGTACTTCGCTACACTAGTAGTCTTTAAAAAACAACGGCAATAAAAAGCTACATGGATAAACGCTTATGATTTTTTTCTATTGCACATTTTTTTATGACACTTTTTTCAATAATGTACTTTTAGCTTCACACATACGAAACCATCATAACTTCTAACAATCTAAATATTTAATACTCTAACTAAAATCGCCATCGTGCTTCCACAATATCAAAAAATATGCAAAAAGCGTTTCAATCCCCTAGATCGGGGAAATTTGAATCAAATAAAGAGATTATAGTAGACTCCGCATATAGCACATTGCTATGTTTCAATCCCCTAGATCGGGGAAATTTGAATCAAATGAAAGCTGGGACATGGATCGTGGAGACCTTGTTATTCAAGGGTTTCAATCCCCTAGATCGGGGAAATTTGAATCAAATTTTTGCAGTTTCTCGTCGTGCCGATCGCGCTGCTTTTGTTTCAATCCCCTAGATCGGGGAAATTTGAATCAAATATGAAATGCACAGGCAGAACCCTCTTCCTACCAAGGATGTTTCAATCCCCTAGATCGGGGAAATTTGAATCAAATCGCTCCAGAAGAGCAATACCTAAATGATTGGCAGTTCATAGTTTCAATCCCCTAGATCGGGGAAATTTGAATCAAATAGCCAAGATTATTCTTGGCGTTAGACTAATCGATGGGGAGTGTTTCAATCCCCTAGATCGGGGAAATTTGAATCAAATCGCA
>NZ_CALKTQ010000188.1 GCF_937997465.1 uncultured Campylobacter sp.
GACGGGCAGAATTTTACTCGGCTCCTCCGCCGATGAGACGGCAAAGAGCGTCGTGCTAGATATCCGCATTCCGCGCGCCCTACTTTCGAGCCTTTGCGGCGGGATACTGGCGCTTAGCGGCCTTGCGCTTCAGGCGGTGTTTAAAAACCCGCTCGTAGGCCCGCACATCGTGGGCGTGAGCACCGCGGCGGCATTTGGCGGCGCGCTTTGCATCATGCTAGGCTTTGGCTCCTACTTTATCGTGGGCTTTGCCTTCTTTTTCGGGCTCGCCGCGCTTTTTATGCTCTATTTTATCGCCAAATTCGTCTCGCGCAGCGACGTCTTTTCGCTCATACTAGCGGGCATCGTCATAAACGGCGTGTTTGCTGCGCTAACGAGCCTCGTGCAGTATCTAGCCGACAACGAAGACGTACTGCCAAACATTATCTACTGGCTGCTTGGCAGCTTCGTGCGCGCAGACTACGACAAGCTCGTCATGCTCGCCGCCGTTTCCACGCCCTGCGTCGCGGCGCTCATCGCGATGCGGTGGCGGTTTAACCTACTCAGCCTCGAAGACGGCGATCTAAAGGTGCTCGGCGTAAACATCGTGCGGCTGCGCTCGGTCATCCTCGTCATCTGCACGCTGCTAGTCACCGCACAGGTCAGCGTCAGCGGAAACATCGGCTGGATCGGCCTCGTGGTGCCGCACGTCGCTAGGATGATATTTGGCAGCGACCACTTGCGCTCTATGCCCGCTTGCTTCGTCGCGGGAGCCGTTTTTATGCTCGCTATCGACGACGTATCGCGCTCGATCAGCTCTAGCGAAGTGCCGCTTAGCATCATCTCCGCGCTCATCGGCAGCCCGATATTCGCCATCCTCTTAAGAAGGAGTGCCGATGCGAACAGAAGGTAGTTTGCTCTCAATCAAAGACGCTGGATTTTTCTACGAAGAGGGCAAATTTCTTTTTAGAAATTTAAGCTTTGAGATTAAGCGCGGTCAAATTTTAGCGATTTTAGGACTTAACGGTCAGGGCAAAAGCACGCTGATGTCGTGCATGATGGGCATTTTAGGCCTCAAAGAGGGACAGCTTAACACGCAGGCAAAATTTGGCTTTTTGCCGCAAAGCTTTAGCGTGGCGTTTGATTACAGCGTGCTTGACATCGTACTGATGGGGCGGGTACGCGAGATCTCGCTCTTTTCAAAACCGGGCAAAAAGGATATTCAAATCTGCCTTGACGCTCTGGATACGCTAGGCGTCGCCCATCTGCAAAAGCGCAGCTTTAACGCCCTTAGCGGCGGGCAGAGGCAGCTCGTGCTCTTTGCTAGAGCCCTAGCTAGCGGCAGCGACGTGCTGTTTTTGGACGAGCCTGCCAGCGCGCTTGATATCAAAAACCAAGACCGCGTGCTAAGCCTCATCGTAAATTTGAAGCAAAAAAGTAGCGCCGGCATCGTTTTTACCACGCATCAGCCAAACCACGCCCTTGCGGTGGCGGACCGCACGCTCATTTTAAAGGACGATCTTAGCTACGTTTACGGGCTCAGCGCCGAGGTTTTGAATGAGGAAAATTTAAACGCGCTTTACCGCGTGCGGATGAAAACGGCGGAATTTGACGTTGCGGGCAAGCAGATACCCAGCATAACGCAGATTTTCAGCGCGCAGGTAAAGTAGTTTTTAGGTTATTAATCGGCAATTTTTGCGCTGTGCGTAAAATTTTATGTATTTTGAAATTTACGAGTTCGTGAAATTTGCCTATTTTAATTTTATATCACTGTTTACGCGGTTTGCGAGCTTTGCGACGTTTATTAAACTACATGTAAGCCGCCCAAATTTATCAGGCGTAAATTCTATTTTTACGCTCGCGGCCTTAAATCATCTTTCATTTTATACACTCAAATTTGACGCAAACGATCTCTTTTCGACGGCTCGCAACTTTGCTTTTTGTATTTTAGATCGCGATTATTCGCATGTCTAGTTGGGTTAAATTTAATAAAAATTTTAAGCTTGTTTGTGTAAAATTTTTATTAAATTAATAAAAGGCAAAATATGCAAGAAGGCTTTATAAAACGCATAAGTACGGCAAGGGCGCTTGGTATGACGTCGGGGATTTTGGTTATTTTAAATTTGCTCTCGCAAGAGATGGTTTTACCAAAAAGCCTCTTTGATATCGCAACAAGCGCGCGCGTAGCGATGTTGTTTATTTCCGTCATCTGCCTTTACGGCGCGATATCAAAGGTAAACAAACTCGCAGGCGGAGGCGTGTTTAAGCTTTACCGCATTTTTATCGCTATTAGCAGCGCGATGATTTTGCTGAGTTTTAGCACCAACTACGCACCAGCTAGCACGCACAAGGTCCTATTTTTCGTGATTTGCGGCACGGCAGTACTTGCGTTTTTGCTTTGGATAAAGATAAATTTAAAACTCGGTGCCGTCACGCAAAACGCCCTATTTTCAGGCTACGCGGTACTTTGCGTAGTCGGCACGCTAATCGCTGCGGCGCTAAAGCTTTTACTAACCAAAGCCCTGCGCGACCCCTACCCTATCGAGCTTGCGGTGCTTGGTATCTACCTGGCGCTGGGGTTTATCTATGTGCTTGCCTGGTCGAGAGTGGATTACGTCGAAAACCGCAACCCAGAAAGCCAAATTTAAAATTTGATTCCTTTTCGTCAAATTTAAGCTAGGTCAAATTTAAATTTATTGCAAATCTGCAAATTTGAGCTGACGACGGCTTTAAATTTAACCCCGCAAAAGTCTAAATTTAACTCGTAAAATGCACCTAAAAATTTGGCTTCTATCACGTCTGCTTCGTATTTTTCGCCGCTTATGATTAGCTCCGAACGAAACATAAAGTTTCTTTGCTCCAGCCACGTTCTAAATTCAGCCGGCAAATTTTGCGCATCCCGCTCGTCAATCAAATTCATATCACCCAAAAAGCAGGCGATTTCGTAAGATGCAGGCTGAAAATACAGCTCCCTAGGAGCGCCGAAAGCCAAAACCTTGCCGCCTTTTATCAGCGCGATTTTGTCGCTTAGCAAAAAGGCGTCCTCTTTGTCGTGCGTTACCATGACCGCGCTGATGCCGTTTGCCTTTATCATCTGTTTTAGCTCGCCTCTTAGCACGCTTTTTAGGTTGCGATCGAGATTAGCGAAGGGTTCGTCGAGCAAAAGCAGCTTTTCGCGGTTAGCCACGGCTCTAGCAAATGCAGTCCTTTGCGCTTGACCGCCCGAAATTTGATCGGGAGTTTTGTCTTTTAGCTCGGAGATTTTAAATTTCTCCAGCAGCTGCGCACTCCTTTGGGTTCGCTCGGCGCTAGGGAGTCGCCACAGCGCAAATTCCACGTTTTTGCAAACGCTTAAATGCGGAAAAAGTGCGTAACTCTGAAACATCATCGCGGTGCCGCAGCCCTCTTTGACGCAAATTTGACCGCCGCTTGGCGTCTCAAGGCCCGCGATTATGCGTAAAAGCGTGCTTTTGCCGCAGCCGCTATCGCCTAGCACGCTTAAAATTTCGCCCTCGTTAAGGCTTAAATTTACGTCCTTTAAAACCTCTAAATTTCCGAATTTCTTGTTTAAATTTACGATTTTTAAAATTTCAGCCATATTTTTATCTTTCTTGTTTTTTTCTGGAGATTATCTCGAGCCAAAGGACGGCGACTAGCGACATCGAAACGATGAGAAACGACGGCAGGGCCGCAGCGTAAAGCCTCTCATCGCTCGCATAAAAAAACGCTCTAATACTAAGCGTCTCAAAGCCCAAAGGCCGCAAAATGAGGCTAAGCGGCAGCTCCTTAATGATGTCGATAAAAACGACGATGAGCGAGAGAAAGAAAAAGTGGCGAAGCAGCGGAAAATGCACTCTGAAAAACAAATTTAACCGCGAGCCGTTTAGCAAAAGCGCGGCGTCGTCGATGTTTGCCGGGATCTTGGCGTATCCGCTCTCGACGGCATATATCGAGGTCGCCAAAAATCTCACGACGTAGCCAAAAATCAGCACCACAAAGCTCGACGAAAGTAGATGCGTGCCGAAATTTCGGTCAATATAACCAAAAACTATCATCACGCAAAGCTCGATACTAGCGCCCGGTAGCGCGTAGCCTAGCGAGACGGATTTTAGCAAAAAGGCGTTTAACGCTTTGTTTTTTATAAGTCTCGTCGCAAAAACGAGGAAAAAACTTACCGCCGTGATGAGTATCGCCGCGCCAGCAGCCATCATAAGCGAATTTAAAGCCATCTGCACGAACTCGAATTTAAAGCTGTCTAGCTCGTGAATACTCCAATACAAAAGCCAGGTAAAAGGAAACGCAAACGCCAGGCAAAACACGCTAGCGCACCATAAAAACGCCGCCGCCGAGCCGAATTTGCCAAGCTTCTTTTTTTGCGTAAATTTGGATGTGTCGTGCGTGGAGAAGCTGTATTTTTTAGAGTTTT
>NZ_CALKTQ010000189.1 GCF_937997465.1 uncultured Campylobacter sp.
GCTTTTCTTTCAAATTTAGCGGATCGGTTTTATCCTGGATAAAAAGCCTCATTTGACCTTTTGGGACCAAATTTACCTTTTTGCAGGCGATCTCGCAGTCGGTACAGCCGACGCATTTATTCTGATCGAATATCATGCCGTAGTGCGGCTTTTTGCCGTTTTCCGTAGGGGCGTCTAAATTTATACTCTTGCCCAGTACGCTAGTCGCTCCCGCAACCGCCGCGCCCGAAGCAAGGAATTTAAAAAACGTCCTTCTTGTATTTTGCTCTTTCATATTCTTCTCCATCCGTATGGATTAAATATCCTAAATTTATCTACCAACGCTACTTCCGTGGCTGTGCGCGCCATGGAAATTTCGCGGCTGAGTTTCGCTTAGTTTTTTGGCTGCGCCGGCTAGCTCGCCAGGTTTTAGCGCCTTTACTAACTCGACTTCAAAAATCAGCGTCGAGCCGCCCGGTATCTCGTCTGCGCCCTCGTCTCCGTAAGCTAGGTGAGACGGGATGACGAATTTATATTTTGAGTTGCCGTTCATCATCATGAGGCCCTCTTGTAGGCCGTCTATTAAATTTACCATCGAAAGGATCGCAGGCTCGTTTCTAGAGTACGTATCGTCAAAAACTTTACCGTTTATGAGGTAAGCTTTATAGTTTAGCGCGACTACGCTCTCAGGTCTTGGTTTGTCGCCGTCGCCGACAGCCATGACTTCATACTGAAGCCCTGATTTAGTCGTTTTGACCTTTTTGTTTTTGGCGTTTTTCGCCATAAATTCTTCGCCCTCTTTTAAATTTTTTTCAAGCGCTTTTTTTAGCGCGTCTTGGGTTAGCTTATTTAATTTTTCGTCCCTTTGATTGAGTAGAGAGATTATTTCTTCGTCCGTTAGTTTTTGTTCTTTTTTAAAGGCATCTGCAAAACCATCTAAAATAGCCTTGCTGTCAAATTTAACGCCTAGGCTTTCTTGTTTTTTTAGTTGTGTGGAGATATAGGTTCCGGTTGAAATTCCGATACTGTATGATTCTTTTTGCTCTTGCGTCATCGTCTCTTTATCCGCCGCGCTAGCGCACAAGACGCAACCGGCCGTTAGGCAAAGAGCTAAAATTGGATTTTTGCTAAGTTTAAAACGCATAAATTTTACCTTATTAAATTTGGACGCCGCAAAAGCGCGGCGTCCGTAATCGCATCATAAATTGTTATTTATGATTCTTTGGGCTTCTTTGATGTACTCTTTAGAAGCGTCGAGTCTTTGTTTTGTATATTTAAAGCCGTGCATACCCCATGAGCCGTCTTTTTGTAGCAAGTCAACTGTGTCTTGCGCTTTTTCGATTAGCTCATAAACTCTTGTCTTATCGCTAGGGCTTAGTTTCTTAGTTTCTAAGATAGCATAAAGTCCCTCGATACCGATTTTGACTTGAGAGAAGTCGTTTTTAACAGGGGTTTGCCATCCCATTACTTCGTCATAAACCTGTTTTTGGTTCTTGAAGTGCAGAGTAGGTTTTAGCTCAGATAGAACAGGGCTGTGGCAGCCTTTAGTATCTTGCATATCTTTATCCGCCCAAGACGTTCTAGCGCACGCCCACATTAGGTCAACGAAGTTATGTCCGTTTTTATCTCTTTGGAAGTGCCAATCTTTAGCATCTCTCGGTCCTTTAGCCGCGTCGCCCGCAACTAGAGATTTTCTAGCAGGATCTACGTCGATTTTCCAGATGTGAGATCTTCTTTGAGTATCGAATCCAGCGTTATCTTGGAACTGGATAGCGTAGAAGTTCTCGCAGCTCATCATGAATGGCATGTGGCAAGATGCGCAAGTGTTGTCTTTGTGCGTATCGGCTCTAGAAGCGATATATGCTTGCTCTTTGTGGCAATCTTGACAATCTTTTCTGATTTTTGGTTTAGTGTAAAGCGCACTTAGGTAGCCTTGCTCTGAGTTATAGTTTACGCCCTTGATAGTCTTGTCGCCTACAACCGGACCTGTGTTGTCGTGTGGATCGTGGCAAGTGGTGCAGCGCATGCCTTTATCGTAGTGAGCGGTAAAGTATGATTGTGAACCCTCAGATCCGCATCCTGGTCCCATTGATTTAAATTTAGAGCTTAGAGATAGGTCAAGCTTGCCTTGGTTTAGAGGATTGGCTCTAGCTAGGTCTGGGCTGTAGTTAAATCTTTGGTGACAGCGTTCGCAGTTTGATGTTCTAAAGTTTGTAGCTCCGTCAAGGTGACCGCCGGCTCCGTGACACTCCTCACAGCTTACGCCTTTAGAGATAGTGTGCTTTTGAAGCTCTTTGGCATTACCAAGAGCCGCATAGAACTCTTTCTTAGTTTTAAAGTCAAATTTGAACGGGTGGCAAACTTCGCAGTAAGAGCCGTTTGCTTGGAAGAACATTGACTTTTTGTATTTAGCCGCGTACGAGGCTAGACCTCTGACGTATCCGCCGTTATCGCCGTAATCAGCTAGAGTTTCTGGGAAATCAGGAACGAAATCTTTGATTTTCTTAACTGTTTCAGGAGTTAAATTTAACGCCCAAGTTCTTTGGAACTGGTTACCGCCCGCTACGATCTGACCCGTGCCGTCTCGTAGCAAACCGCCCTCTACGTGGTAAGTTCCTCGCAAAAGCCACGCGTCTACGTAGCCGAATTTGGTTCTTAGGTGTCCTACGGTTGCGTAAATAACGTCTGGAGTAATACCTTGAGGCAAGATGGACGCAGTGTCTGGGCTAAATACCGGATCGGTTAGGTTGTTGTTAACCTCAGGGTGCTCGCCAGGGAAGCGGATAGTAGTGGCGTGGCGCGATCTGCTCCATACCTCGTACTGCGCAGGGTGGCACTCGCCGCACTTTTCTGCTCCTACGAATTTGTTAGGAAACTGCAAAGACGAACCCGCAGGTATCCTATACATCATAGAGCTGTAGCCTTTACCGCCGTCTCTTTTACTAGCTTTTGACATGTCAAAGCCGTGACCTTCGGCGAGCCACTCAAGTCCACGGTCGTGAACATCTAGTTTACCGACTGTTTTACCGCCGTATTTTGTGAAAATCGGGTGGTTTTTAAACAGCCACTCATACATCTCTTGCTCTTCTACGATGTAGTCTTGCAAGGATATTACGCCCCTACTTTGAAGCGTGCCTTTTGGATTTGCTATGACGTCTCGCGCTTGTTGAGACATCTGCATGTTGTGTTCTTCGCAACAGGCTTGCGATGCGAAGACGCTAACGCCCATAAGCAAACCTAATAAGGTTTTACTTAAATTCCTCATTGCGCCCTCCTTATAAATTTTGGATCTAAAATCAAAAAGATTTCATACTGATAATGCTATCGTAAAAAGGGGGCGAAAAAAGGGGAATATTAATAAATTATGAATTTTTAAATTTAATAGTAAATACTACGCCATTATTTATATTTTGCGCGTAAATTCGGGCGTTATTTTTTTCGGCTATTACCTTGCTCATATATAGTCCAAGCCCGCTACCTGATTTTTTCGTAGTAAAATGCGGCTTAAAAATCTTATTTATCGCGGCTTTATCTATACTGCCGGCGTTATTTTCGAGCGTTATCGCTCGCTCGCCGTTTAACAAAAAGGTCGTTATTAAAATTTGCCATCGGTTTGCTTGCGCCCGCTCTTGCGGCAGGTTTAAAAATGCTTCTTTGGCGTTATTCATGACGTTGATTAAAATTTGAATAAGCTCGTTTATGTTTCCGTAAAGCGTAAAATTTTCTTTTATCTCGACTTTTACGTCGATGACGTGCTTTTTGAGCGTCGCGTTTAAAATTTTACAAGCCTGCTCTATGGCCTGCTTTACCTCAAATTCGCTCTTTGGCATATTTGGATTAAAGAAATTTTTAAAATCCTCGATAGTGCCTGACATAAATTTGACCTGCTCGTTTGCTTCCTCGATGGCCTCTTTTAGCCTCTGTTCGCTTAGTTTGCCTCGCTCGGAGTAAAGCTCCAAATTTACCAGAGTCGAGCTGATCTGCGCTAGAGGCTGACGCCACTGGTGCGAGATATTGCCGATCATTTCGCCCATCGAGGCTAGGCGGCTTTGATTTATCATCAAAAGCTCGTTTTGCATCTTGGTTTTTTCGTTGCCTTTGTGGATTTTATAAACGAAAAATAAAAACGCCGCAAAGATCGCCGTGATCGCCACGCCGCTAACGATAAATTCCTGTTTATGATAAAGCAAAATGCTTTTTACCGGGATTTTAAAGCTCACCATCGCTATCGTGTCGCCGACTTTGCCCTCGAAATTATTTAAATTTCCGTATTGTTCGAGCATTTTTTTAGGCGCGCTATTTATGTTGTGGCACTCGACGCATGACGGGTGGGAGTTTTTGACAGGAAGGCCTACGAAAAAGTATGAGGCGTTTTGGTCTTTGATTACGTCAGAGTAGACCTCGTATTTACCCTCCTTAAATCCTTCTAAAATTTCATTTTCAAATTCCGTGCCCTCGTGTTCGGGATTTAGCGGATTCGTCGCCGTTAGCCTGTAGTCGTAGTTTATGTTTTTTTTGGCGAGCTGGATTTTGTAAATTTGACGCGTGATGTAGGATGAGGACATGAGTCTGGGGTCAAAAAGGTCTTTGTCTATAGCGCCGTGATCTTTTAACTCATCTATGAGCGGGCGCTGGACGGTAGAGATGTAGTCGCGTATGCCGTTCATCGCATCTAGCACGTAAACTGCCTCCTGCTTGGCGTCTTTTAGTGCGAGATCGCGGTAAAAGTTAAAAACCAAAACTGTAATGGCGCCGTACAAAACGACGAGCAGCAGGATGATAAATTTAAATTTGGACTTCACATAGATATCCTACGCCGTATAAATTTCTGATCGTGTCCTTGCCGATCTTGCGGCGCAGCTCTTTTACGATGGTTTTGATGGCTTCTTTGGTCGGCTGTTCAAATTCCCACATGTAGTCAAACAGCTGCTCGTAAGTGATGGTTTGGTTTTTGTTGTTTAAAAAATACTCCAAAAGCTTGCTCTCGCTTTTGGAGAGGCGACAGGCCTCTTCCTTTATATATATGATTTTTTTGCTAAAATCGTATTTGAGCTCGCTATTAATATTAAACATAGGCGTATGGTCGATGAGCTCCATCGCGACGTCTTCTAGTGCCTTTATAAACGTATCTTTATCGTAAGGCTTTGATAGATATCTCGTGATCTTTAGCTCAACCGCACGCCACAAATACTCCTGCTCGGTATGGCTTGAGATGATTACGATCGGGATTTTGCGGTTTGCACAGCGGATTTTTTTAGCTACCTCTAAACCGTCCATGTGCGGGACGCTGACATCTAGGACGAGCGCGTCGTATGAACCGCTCATAGCCTCGTCTAGCGCCTCGATACCGTCGCTTACGCCTTTTACTTCGGCAAAAAACAGCTCGAGAGAGTCGATCATATTTTTTAATATATAAGGTTCATCCTCTAAACAAAGGACTTTTTTATTGGATAAAACGTCTAAAACGGAGTAATCTTGCATCTTTTTCTCGTACTAAATTTTGCCGATACTAACACAAGCAAGCTTAAAATACTATTTTTAAGGATTGAGATATTAACCATAAAACATAAATTAATCAAAGTTTTTGATGATGTAAAATTTGGGGAATAAATTTAAAGATGGTGGAGTTAAGCGGGATCGAACCGCCGACCTCTTGAATGCCATTCAAGCGCT
>NZ_CALKTQ010000190.1 GCF_937997465.1 uncultured Campylobacter sp.
ATATCGGATACCGCGGAGGGCGACGCGGAGCCCAGCGTATCGTGTTTTCTAACGACGGGCTAATCTACTACACGCCCGATCATTACGAGAACTTTTATCTACTTTATGAGCGGAGGCGGCAGTGAAAACCATAACTCTAAACGGCGCGAAAATGCGCGAGAAAACGGCGACCTTTGAGTATCTGGCGCAAAAATTCGGCCTTGATCCGGATGTAAAAAACCTCGACGCGCTTTACGACGCTCTGGGCGAGATAAACGAACCCACTCTGATAAATCTAAAAAACCGTGCCGCTCTTAGCGCGCTAGGGGGCTATGCAGACGATCTGATCGCCGTTTTTACCGACCTTGCGGAGGAAAACGAGCGCGTAAAATTTGAGATTTTATCTTGATTTGGTTGCTACTCGTGATATGCGGTAAAATTTAAATTTTTACTGATACCGGATGTGTGGCAAATTTACTCGCATTTTTATATAAATAGTCGATAAATTTGATTTCAAACTCGTTTTTGTCCCTTAAGTAAAATCACCAGAAATGAAGCCGAATTTTATCGTCCAAAATTCGGCTTCAAATCCAAAAATTAGAGCTAAATTTTGACAACTAACGCGACCTTAAAAGCCATATCTGACGCCACCGCACACATTGCCTTATTCGTTTGATGAGGAGATATTTTACCGTGAAGGGCTGCGTGCATCTTATGCTTGGATGCTCTGCTGAGCCGACCCGCAGCCAATACCAAACCATTATGCGGTGCGATAAAAATAGCCAAAGAGAGAAAACCATCGCCTAATGCTGATAAAATCATCTAGCGCCGAGCTTCGTCGCACCTTGTGTGCGCAGAAATACTGCGTGCATACAAAAAGCTCTTTAGGCAAGCGCGTAACGCTACACGGTTTAACAGTTAAGAAATCTGTATTTCAGCTGGCTATATTGGCATAGCAGGCGCGCAAATGACCATGATGCAAAAAGCGTGACAAAGTGCAGAGAAAGCCAAAAAGCGAGGCTAAATTTAAAAATGCGCCTTGATTTAGACAAAAAGTCGCTAATTTTTATAGACCAAAATAGAAAGCCAGCACTGTTTTCGCCGAGCAACAAGCAAAGTGCAAGGGCTTTTTGGGAGCGAAATTTACACTTGGTAACCCAAGCCCGCATAACATCGTAGCGTAGCGAATTTTAAAATATATATATATCCGACGAATTTGATTTTAAATTTACGTTATTTTTAACTACGAAAAACTTATCCGCATTACTCGCCTAAAATCCAAAATACATTTCAAAAATCAATCATTTATGTAAATTTGAATATCGCAAGCAAAGACGCAAGATTTGCGGTTTAAATGCGCAAATTTAAAAGATGCTACCGCAATCACAGCAAACAAATGTAGTAATTTTAGCGGAAGCAAACAAAATTTACGGACAAGTTTTAAAATAACGCAAAAGACAAATGTCGCGGCTACCGATAAAATCACTCGTCAAAAAGCTTTGAGTAAAATTTTATCGCCATAGTAATAAATTTAAAGTTAGATCGCCTTGCTTGCAGCCGATTAAAAGCCGCGAGCAAGGCAGACCGCGCCGCAAATTTAGCGGCGGGATAGGTAGTTAGTATCGTAGTTGTTGTCGATAAAGTCTTGATTCTCCATCATCGCGATGTGGAAGTCGCGCGTGGTCTTGATACCGCCGATGATGAGTTGCTCGAGCGTCACCTTCATCTTGTGGATGGCTCTGTTTCTATCGGTGTCCCAGACGATGAGCTTGCCGATCATGCTGTCGTAGTACGGCGGGATCGAGTAGTCCTGATAGATGTGGCTATCCATGCGTACGTTTCGGCCGCCGGGGCAGACGTATTTTGTTATCTTGCCTGGACTTGGCGTAAACGTATTTGGATCTTCGGCCGTGATGCGGCACTCGATGGCGTGGCCTTTTAGCGTGATGCTTTCTTGCGGCGGTAGCGCCTCGCCCTCGGCTACTTTTATCATCAGCTCGATGATGTCTAGGCCGCTAACCATCTCGCTCACGCAGTGCTCGACTTGCAGGCGCGTGTTCATCTCGATGAAGTAGAAATTTAGATCCTTATCGACCAAAAACTCAAACGTTCCCGCACCCTCGTAGCCGATAGCTTTTGCCGCTTTTATCGCGGTTTCGTGTAGCCTCTCTCGCGTCGCTTCGTCTAGTAGTATTGCAGGGCTTTCTTCGATCAGTTTTTGGTGGCGACGCTGCATAGAGCAGTCGCGCTCGCCGATATGCAGGACGTTGCCGTGGCTGTCGCCGATGATCTGAACCTCGATGTGGCGCGGGTTTAGGATGTATTTTTCCATGTACATCGTTCCGTCGCCAAACGCGCTCATCGCCTCGCTCTCGGCCGACCAAAACGCCTTTTCGATATCCTCTTCGCGCTCGACCACGCGCATGCCGCGTCCGCCGCCGCCGGCTGCTGCTTTTAGGATGACCGGATAGCCGATTTTTTTAGCTAGCTCTTTGGCCGCTTTGGTGTCGGCTACCGCGCCGTCAGAGCCAGGGATCACGGGAACGCCCGCGCGCTGCATCACTTGCTTTGCTTTGCTTTTATCGCTCATCAGCGCCATCGCGGCCACGCTAGGACCGATAAATTTTAGCTTGTGGTGCGAGCAAATTTCGACGAAATTTTGATTTTCGCTTAAAAATCCGTAACCAGGAAATATCGCGTCGGCTTCGCTGATCTCGGCCGCGCTGATGATAGCCGGGATATTTAGGTAGCTGTCGCTTGAGCGCTCCTTGCCGATGCAGATTGCGACGTCGGCGTATTTGACGTAGAGCGCGTCTTTATCGGCCGTGGAGTAGACCACGACGGCTTCTTTGCCCATTTCCTTTATCGTTCGCAAGGCTCGCAGCGCGATTTCGCCGCGATTTGCGATTAAAATTCTTTTTATTTCCATCAAATTTTCTCCACGCCAAATAGCGGCAAGCCAAACTCGACCGGCTGGCCGTCGGAAACGAGTAGCTCGGTGATCTGACAGTCAAATTCGGCCTCGATCTCGTTCATTATCTTCATAGCTTCTATGATGCCTACGACGTCGCCTTTTCTCACGCGTTGACCTACTTTGACAAACGGCGCCGCGCCAGGGCTTGGAGCAGCGTAGAAAGTACCGACCATAGGCGATTTTATGCTGTCTTTTGGAGAATTAGCAGGAGCTTTGACCTCCGAGCTTACCACGACGTTTACCGGAGTCGGAGTCGGGACGGGAGCCTGGATGACGGGCTTTGGCAGCTCGCAGCAGTCGGCGAATTTTTCAAGCTCGACCTCAAAATCCCCGCTTTTTATCTTTATGCGGTTCATATCCATGTCGTTAAAAAACTCGATCAGCTCTTTTATGTCTTCTTTTTTCATAGAAATTTCTCCTAAATAGTTAAAGTTCAAAACTTCTTATTGTAGCAAAAAAATAATGAATTTATACTCGCAAAGCCGTATTTTGTTTTACACTCGGGGTAAATTTAGGGCGCTCTCGGCTTTACGCGTTTAAAATAGCGAATTTGCGATGTTAGTCTATTTTTTAGCACGCTCGAGAAAATTTATAAATCCAAAAAGCACCAAGCTAAGCACGACCAAAATCATGCTTAAAATGAGCGCACGGCCGTTTTCGCCGTCGTAAACTGCGTTATATATCGCTAGCGAAACGGTGTCGGTTTTGCCCACGATATTTCCGCCTAGCATCAGCGTGATGCCAACCTCACCAAGGCCGCGAGCTAGGGCTAAAACGAGCGCCGAAACGACGCTTTTAAAGACGTTTGGAATGAGGATAAAAACGGCGATCTCAAAGCGATTTTTGCCTAGGCTTTGACCCGCTTCGATTAGGCTTTTAGGCAGGCTTTCAAGCGCGCTTTGGACGGGCTTTACAAACAGCGGCAAACCGGCCAAAAACGAAGCGATAACAAGCGCTGAAAAGCTAAAAACGATCTGTAAATTTAACGCCTTGCCGATCGCGCCGTTTCGCCCCAAGACGTAAAGTAGCAAAAATCCCGTAGCAATCGGCGGAAAAATGAGCGGAAACATCACGACCGCTTCTAAGATGGCTTTAAATTTGCCGCGGTAAAACGCCAAAAAATAAGCCGCACCGAGCCCCAAAAATAGAAGCAGTACGAAAGTAACGGCAAGCGTTTTGGCGCTTAAAAGCAGCGGGTGAACGAGCCAGGTAAGTTCGTGCAAATTTTTCCTTTTTTCGTTAAATTTTGCTTTTCATTTGAGTTAAATTTAGCGAGCAAATTTTAGCGTTTAAATCAAATTTGACGCAAAATATACGTCAAATTTTGAATATAATTCAGACAAGCCAAAAGCTCGTAAATTTAAATTATTTTAGCCCGAATTTAGCGAAAATTTCCTTCGAGCGAGGAGTTTTTATCTCGTCTATAAATTTAGCGCAAGCCTCGCTACCTTCGCACGCAGGAAGCTTGGCCGCCGAGATAAAAACGGGGCTATAAAGCGCCTCGTCGATGTAGATCACGCTACCAAACTCGCCCTCTCTAGCCACGGCCTCGGTCGAGTTGATAAAGCCAGCATCCACTTCGCCGTTCGTGACATATGCAACTACTTGCGGTACGCCTGCAACCGGTAACATCTTAGGCGCTAGATCGGCCTCTAACCCCGAGTTTTTCAAAAACTCCGTCGTCCTCACGCCGTAGATCGCTTTTTTAGAGTCCGGCATCGCGATTTTAGCGAGATTTTTTAGCTCAGATACGTCTTTTATCTGCTTGCCTTTTGGCGTGACCAGCACGAGTGCGCCCTTGCCGATGCGCTCATAGGCTTTTATATCAAGGTCCGTTTTCTTTAAAAACGCCTCGTCGCCCACGATCGCGGCCATCTTGCCCTCTTTTGCTTGGATAGTGATTTGGCCTAAATTTGCAAACGCGCCTTCGATCTGCACGCCCTCTTTTTTGAGATTTTCTATCACTTCAGTGACCGGTTTTTTGTATCCGCCGCCAGCTCCCACGAGCAAATTTTCGCCGCCAAAGACAACCGCGGCCGCGATAGAAATAAGTAGTAGTTTTTTCATAAAATTCTCCTTTGAAATAAAATTTAGTAATTTTATGAAATATATCATTATACATTGATAAATTTTGCTGTTTTCGGAGCTTTTTTAAAGAAGTATAGATGAGGATATTTTATATCGGCTCTAGTCCGTTTTTGGTTAGGCGGTACATTACGCTCGCTACGTCGCTTATAAATTCCTTGTCGTGAGAGACGATTATCTGCGTGACGTCGAGGGATTTTAAGATAGAGGCTATCCTTCTTTGCATATCCGCATCAAGCGCGGTCGTAGGCTCGTCAAGTAGCAAAATTTTAGGCTCGGCTACCAGTATCCCGGCTAGCGCGACGAGCTTTTTCTCGCCTCCCGAGAGGTTAAAAACGATCTCGTCTTTTAGATGCCAAATTTCAAGCTCGCGTAAAATTTTCTCGGCTTTTGCCTCGGCCGGCTCTTTGTCCTCGCCGCGGCTAAGTAGCGAAAACATCACGTCGTCAAGTACGCTCGGGCAGATGAAACAATCGTTGCTTTCTTGAAAAAGATAGCCCACGTCGCGGCGAAAGGGCTTGTACTCGTCTAAATTTGAAATTTTATGGTGAAAAAGCTCGATATGTCCGCCGCAAGACGCTTTAAGCCCCACCATTATCTCTAGCAAAGTGCTTTTACCGCAACCGTTTGGGCCTATGAGCGCGATTTTGTCTTTGTGCGTCGCGTTTAAATTTAGATTTTCAAAAAGCGTTCTTTCGCCTATTTTTGCGCAGACGTTTTTTAGGCTTATCGTGCAGCTCATATCAGGACTCCTAAACTAAAAATATAACAGCACGCCGTTAAAGCGATTATAGCGGCGTCTTTCGCGCCTATTTTGAGGCTTTTGTCTCCGTAAAGTTTGCCGTCAAACCCCCTACAAACAAAGGTTTTTTCAAGAACGCTCGCCTTATAAAACGCCTCTAAAAAAAGCATAGCGACTAAATTTGCGTAAATTTTATAGGTAAAAAGCGAGGCTTTAGGCTCAAATCCCCGAACTTTTAGAGTCTTTTTTAGCCTTGCAAATATCGTTTTAAGATCGGCCGTAAATTTGGTGCTAAAATAAAAAATCGCCGTTAGCTTATCGCCTAAATTTAGCGACGAAACCGCAAGCGCGATACTAAAATAATCGCTCCTATAAAAAGCCAGCCGCCCAAAAAGTATGATCAAATTCGACCTTATAAATATCAGCTTTGCAAGCGCGTATTCTCCGTAAAGAACGAGGCTTAAGACGACTAAGATTATAAAAATATTTAGTTTTAAAACGGATTTTAAAATTTCAAAAAGATTTTTAAAATTTAAAATCGCTAAAAATATTACGGGCACGATGAAAACGGCGTCCGTAGCGCTTGAAAGCGAGACTCTGAAGCTAAAAAAAGTAAAGCAAACGAGTAAAACGGATAGGTTCATTTGCCTCTTTTTACCAGATAAATTCCGCCAAAAAATAGTCCAATCCCCAAAAACGCAAGGATAAATTTAAGCGCGTAAGCCCCAAAATCCTCCTCACTTTCGTCAAATTTGGTCTTTGAGGCATCGCTTGACGCGTTACTTTCGGCGCTTTTTAGCTCGTCTTTGTTTGCGGTAAATTTGATCCTTTTTTCGTGCGCTAGTCCGCCGTCGATCAGGATTTCAAATTCATCTGCGGGGATTTTAGCTCTGGCAAAGCCGTTTTCATCGGTTTGCGCGCCTCCTATCTGGGTGCCATCTTTTATAAAGGCTACGGGGCAGTTTTTACAAGGGGAATTCCCGTAAAAATAGCTTTTTATCTCGATAAATTCGCCCTCTTGCTTTGCAAAGCCTTTTAGAGAGTGCGCGTTTAGGAAGCTTGCTAAAAGCATGATCAAAAATATTTTTAGCAAATCAAAAGATCCTTTTTAACCCTGTAAATAAAAGAAAGCGCAAAAAGCGAGATGATCCCCTCAAGCGCCATAAGGGCTAAATTTGAAGTAAAAACAAGCGCGGCCACGGGCGCAAACTCTTTACCGTTTAAAACTAGAACCGAGGATAGCAAAACCGATGAGCAAAGTATAGGCAAAAACCCGATCAAAAACCAAAAAAACGATCTATATCGCTTAAAAGAAAGCTTTAAAAGATAGGGGCTAAGAAGCGCGGGAGAGGCGATGATCAGCAAATTTACGCCAAGGGCGCTCAGGCCGCCGTAACCGAAAAGCAAGGCCTGAAAAAACAGCGCGATGAAAATTGCCAAAACCGCGTTTGCGCCCAAAAACGCCCCCGCAAGGCCGCTTAGCACGAGATGTATCGACGTAACGCCGATAGGCATATGGATAAAAGACGCCATAAAAAACATCGCGCTGACGGCCGCTACTTTGGGTATCTCGCTCGTTTTAAGCTTGTAAATCAAGCTTGAGACCAAAACAACGCAAAGGACCGAGCAAGGCACAATGATTTCGGGTTTTAAAACGCCTTCGCTGATGTGCATTTATTTATACTCTTTGGTTTGCACCCAGATGACGGCTCCAAGCTCCACGGGATACTCTTTGCCCTCGTGTTTTATCTTTTGGTCGTCGTCTATCAGCGCGGCAAATCCCCACCAGCCCTCAAGCGGCATCGCAAAGCTAAATTCGCCCTGCTCGTTAGTGTTTACGACCTGCGTCACGTGAGCATCGGACGGAGCCTTTAGCCCTTTGGTATTATAGTACTCTACCTCGACTGTTACGTTTTTAGCGCGTTTTCCTTTATAGTAAACCACGCCTGAGAACAAATTTCCCTTATAAAGTCCATATGGACGCGTTAGTGGCACTATCTCGGCTTTTAGCCCGGCCGGTTTATCCCAGCCCTCGCCGTAGCCGTAGGCATCGACGACGGTTTTTGTTATATGCCTTATAAATTTATCCTCCGCAGGCTCGAAATAGGGCTTTGGATCCATATAAAACTGATAAATGCCAGGCTCTTTTACGTCGTAGCTAGCCGTAAAGTAGCTAAATTTATCCTCTTTAAGCTCTTTTAGACCTTTTATCGCCTCTTTTTTACCGTTTATAAAAACGCCCGCCTCGTTTGGAAGGATCAGGTTCATCATATCGCCCTCAAAAGGATGGCTAAATTTGTAAGTAATCTGCAAATTCGCCTCTTTCTCGTCGTCCACGGTTGAATTTGACGGTACGACCATGCCAAAATGCGCATAAGCGCTAACGCCTAAAAGCATAAGCGCCAAAGACTTGATTTTCATTTTTGCTCCTTTTGAAGGTATTTGTTGAACGAAATTGTACCCCCGCAATGCTTATTATT
>NZ_CALKTQ010000191.1 GCF_937997465.1 uncultured Campylobacter sp.
AAAGCTTTTAACGAGGTTCATGACGAGTAAATTCCACCCGTCGACGAGCACGAAAATAAGCAGCTTAAACGGCAGTGAAATCATCGTCGGCGGCAGCATCATCATACCCATCGCCATAAGCACGGAGCTAACGACCATATCGATGACCAAAAACGGCAGATAGAGCAAAAAGGCTATCTCAAACGCCGTTTTCATCTCGCTAATCATAAACGCGCTCATCACGACCGTGAGCGGGATATCGTCGAAGCTTTGCGGGTTTGGCATATTTCTGATACGTAAAAAAAGCGCCAGATCCTTCTCGCGCGTATTTTTTATCATAAACTCGCGAAACGGCTTAACGCCTCGCTCAAAGGCTTCTTGATAGCTGATTTGCTCGCTTAGATAGGGCTTCACGCCCGCTTCGTAGGCTTGCTTGCCCACAGGCTCCATGATAAAAAACGTAAGCACCATCGCAAGGCTAATAAGCACCGTAGAAGGCGGCATCTGCTGCGTACCCATAGCTTGTCGCAAAAACGAAAAAACGATAATGAGCCGCAAAAAGCTCGTCATCATAAACACTAGCGAAGGAGCTAGCGTGAGGACGGTAAGGACCAGTAGGACGTTTAGCGAGCTAACTAGCTGGGTGGGCGTAGTGGGCGCGCTTAGGCTGAGATTTACGGTCGGGATCGTGACGTTATCCTCACCGATCGCGACCGCCGCAAAGATAAAAAACAGCAAAAACGTCAGTTTTTTCAAATTTACTCCTGCGCGTCCAGTATGCTTTTTTGCGTTTTGGCTTTGTCGTCTAAATTTAACGAAACGAAGTGTATCTCGACCCTGCGGTTTTTCTCCCTGCCCTGCTCTGTAAAATTCGTCGCAAACGGCTCAAATTCGGCCTTTGCCGACGCGGTTAGCTTTTTAGGATCGACTCCGTCTTTGATTAGCTCGCTAACTACGCTGATAGCTCTAGCCGACGATAGCTGCCAGTTGTCTCTAAACTCGGTAGAAGCGGGCTGCTCGCTGTCGGTATGTCCGATCACGTTTGCTACGACGTCCGGCGGCAGCTTTGCTATCACCATCGCGATACGTTTTAAAAATAGCAGCGCATCGTCGTTTTGTAGCTTGGCGCTATCTTTTGCAAAGAGTAAATTTGCGGGCAGTCTAATCACAAATCCGCTCTCGCTCTCCTCAAACGTGATTTCAGGCGAGCCGCTAGCATGCAAAAGCTCGTTGATAGAGCGCAGAGTCTGCTCGAAATTTGACTTCACGCCCGTGCGTTCTTTATTTGAGGTGGCGTGGTCGTCTTGGTTTTGTTCGGCGCTGACGTCGGGTTTTGCGCCGCCCTCAAGCACGCCCAAAGCCCCGCTTAGCGAGCCAATCGCAGCTTCTAGCTTCTTTGCGTCCATCGTACTCATAGAAAGAAGCAGTACGAAAAAGCAAAGCAACAGCGACATCAAGTCGCCAAACGCCGCGAGCCACTCGGGCAAGCATTTGGGGCAGTCGCTTGGATCGATTAACTTTTTAGCCATTTTTTCTACTTATCAAACTGACTGACGCGGTCTTTAGGCGGTAAAAACGATAGCAGCTTCATCTCAAGCGTCCTAGGATTATCGCCTGCTTGGATAGCCATTATGCCCTCTAGCATCAGCACTTTTGCCGTGCCTTCGTCCTTGTCGCGGATGCTCAGGATGTTTGCCACGGGCGAGCCAAGGATGTTTCCTATCATCGCACCGTAAAGCGTCGTGATGAGCGCGACCGCCATCGATGGACCGATAGCTGAGGGATCTGACATGTTCATAAGCATCGCAACCAGGCCGATGAGCGTACCGATCATACCCATAGAGCCTGCAAAGCCCGCGATTTGCTCAAAAATCTTGATATTATCGCCGTGTCTGGAGCTAGACTGCTCCATATCTATCTCAAGCAACGTCCTGATGGCGTCTGGTTCGTTGCCGTCAACCGCCATAGATAGACCCTTTTTTAGAAACGGATCGGTTTCGTTATTTGCATCGCTCTCAAGCGCCAGGATACCGTCGCGGCGGGCTTTTGTGGAGTACTCGACCATTTTTTTTACGATTTCTGGGAGATTGTAGGTTTTTGGTTTTACCGCGATGCCGTAAAACGTGCCTAGCTTTTTTATCTGCTCCATCTTAAAGCCGATCATCAGCGCGCAAATCGTACCGCCAAAAACGATCAAAACAGAGGGAATATCGATGTAAGCTCCGATTCCGACGCCCATTTGCATGGAACCTAGCAAAAGCACCATAATAACTATCCAACCGACGAGGCTACCTAAATCCATCTTGCAACTTTCTATTTAAAAATTTTAGTTTGTATTTTAGTTTTTTTTAGTTGAAAAAACAGTTAAACTTAGATTAGCTTTTTGCAAAAGGCGTTCCAAATCGATGTAAAATTTTTTAAATTTTGCGTTTTTGGTCATATTTCGTTTTTTTGGCACTTTTCTTGACCAAATTTATATACTAATTTTTTCTAAAAATTTGATTTAAAAAGCGAAGCTAAATTTTAAACAAAAACAAAAGGCAGCGTCTTGCGGCGAGCGCAAATTTGGCAAAATTATCGCTCGCACGCGTAAAGGGCAAATTTAACTAGGCCTTTTTCGGCTTAAACGCCCTTTTTGCTGTCATATAAAAGCCGCTAAAGATAAAAAGCGCCATCAAAAGCGAAACGACCGACCACAAAATTTTACCCGCAAGCCCGAAAAAATACCCAGTATGTAGCTGATAATTCGTGCTCTTTACCATGCCTACGGTTATACCCTCGGTCTGCTTTTGCTCGGCCATCTTGCTATCTTTTACATTCACGGTCGCCATTTTTGGACGAGCGGTGTTTGGCGCGTCCGGCTCATAGTATCTGACGTTTATTTTATCTCCGGCCGCAAGCATCAGGCTAAATTCCTTATACTCTATGCCGCTTGATTTAAATATCTCATAAGCCTTCTGCGCGTCGCTAAATTTATACTCGGCGTTCTTTTTGCCTTCTGCTTTTGCGGGCGCTCCGTCTTTTTGCGCGGTCTCTTTGGGCAAATTTTGCGCGCTAACGAAAAGCTCCGTCACAGCGCCGTTATACCAGCGGTACGACCACATGAGTCCGGTCAGACAGATGACGAGATAAATCACCGCGCTCAAGGCGCCTAAACTCGTGTGCAGGTTATGAAAAAGGGCGTATTTCTTGAGTTTAAAATTTGGCTTCACCGCCTCGGCAAATTTACGTTTTAGCCTAGGAAAATGCAGCCAAACGCCGCTTATCACGAGCACTATCATCGCAACCGTACTAGCGCCCACGATCTGCTTGCCCACTTCGCCCGCGGTTTTGTTGCCCGTTAGCGCAAGGCCCAAATTTCGGTGCAGCGACATCGCTACGCGCACAAAAGCAACTCCGTAGTCCTTGCCGATGATCTGCGCGGTATATGGATCGACCAGATAGGCATCGCTATTGCTAGCATAAATTGTGATCGCTTCGTTTTCGTTTTTTGGTAGCACGAGCCTTGCGGGTTGCTTAACGCCCGTTTGCTCGCTAAAGCTTTGCAAGATTTGCTCCGCGCTTAGCATTTCGCCGATTTTTTCGACCTTGGCAGCGTTTAAATTTATAAGATCCTCAAGCTCGTGCTGATACGATAAAATCGCTCCCGTAACGCCGATAACGAGTAGCGGAATAGCAAAAATAATCGATAAAATAAGGTGGAGATTAAACAAAAATTGATTTCTTCTTAAGAGTTTTCTAACAAACGAAAGCAAGCCGCATCCTTTAAATTTTGATTTTGATTATTTTTAAGAAACGTGATTATATTGATTAATTCTTAAGAATTTGTTAAGTCCAAAAAGCATTAATCCCGCATTTAGCAAATTTGAGATAAAATCGCTCAAATTTAAATAAGGAAAAAAGATGAGCGATATCGGCGTAGTGGTGCTTGCCGCAGGGCTTGGCACGAGGATGAAATCAACCAAACCAAAGGTGCTTTTCGAGCTTTGCGGGGAGCCGATGATTATCCATATTTTGCGCAAAGCTTATGAGATTAGTAGCGACGTGAGCGTGGTTTTGAGCTATCAAAAAGAGCTCGTCGAAGCCAAAATCAAAGAAATTTTCCCTCAAACTAAAATTTACGAGCAAAATTTAAAGAATTTCCCGGGCACTGCGGGCGCGCTAAAAAACATCCCGTTAAATAGCGAAAAAACGCTGATTTTGTGCGGAGATATGCCGCTTATAAAAACCAACGACCTAATCCGCCTAAGCGCTGGCAACGCGGACATAGCGTTAAGCGTTTTTGAGGCCGCAGATCCCTACGGATACGGCCGCGTCATCATAAATAACGGCAAAGTCGAGGCCATCGTCGAGCAAAAAGACGCGACCGAAACGCAAAAAATGATAAAAAGCGCAAACGCCGGCTGCTACTGCTTTAAAAGCGAAGTTTTACGCGAGATTTTACCTCTCATCGGCAACGAAAACTCGCAGAAAGAATTTTACCTAACCGACGCGATAAAAATCGCAAACGAGCGCGGTCTAAAGTGCTGGGCCATCAGCGTCGAAGAGCAAAATTTCATGGGCATAAACGATAAATTTCAGCTCAGTATCGCCCAAAATTTGATGCAGGACGAAATCAAGAAAAATTTGATGAAAAGCGGCGTACTCATGCGGCTACCAAATAGCGTATATATAGACTCTAGAGCCAAATTTGAAGGCGAGTGCGTCATCGAAGAAAACGTAAGCGTCATCGGAGAGTGCGTCATCAAAAACTCCGTCATCAAAAGCGGCTCGGTCGTAGAAAACTCCGTCATCGAAGACTCCGACGTCGGCCCGCTCGCGCACATACGCCCAAAATGCGAGATCAAAAACACCCACATCGGAAATTTCGTCGAGCTAAAGGCGGCGAAGCTAAACGGCGTCAAAGCAGGCCACCTGAGCTATCTAGGCGACTGCGAGATAAGTAACGGCACAAACGTCGGCTGCGGCACGATCACGTGCAACTACGACGGCAAAGCCAAGCACAAAACAATCATCGGCAAAAACGTCTTTATCGGCTCGGATACGCAGCTCATCGCTCCCGTAAAAGTCGGCGACGACGTGCTAATCGCCGCAGGAAGCACCGTAACTAGCGACGTACCTAGCGGCGCGCT
>NZ_CALKTQ010000192.1 GCF_937997465.1 uncultured Campylobacter sp.
AAAAGCCGCCGCCAGCCCCGCGATAGGATGGCGTCCAAAGCCCGCAAACAAAATAGCCCCGAGCGGTATCAGTACGACGTAGCCGACTGAGGAGGCGACATTTGACATTACGCCCAAAAAGATCACGATAGGAGTTACCCATTTTTTAGACGATTTTAGAGCGATTTTTTTAACTAGCGCCGACAAAAGCCCGGCCTTATCCGCCACGCCGATACCTAAAATGATCGCAAAAACCACGCCAAGCGGATAAAAACCGGTGAAGTTTTTAAGCACGGACGAAACAAAAGTTCTGATACTATCAGCCGAGAGCAAATTTACGACGTTTGCGCTTAGCTGCGAGATCTGGCCGTCCTTGATGGCCTGATAGCTGACACCCACGCCAAGCCTCTCTAGCACAAACGATAGCAAAATCGTAATAACAGAAAGATAGACAAAAAGCATGGTTGGATTTGGCAGCTTGTTGCCGAATTTTTCGATAAAACTTAAGATCGATCCGCTATTTTTATTGTCCATTTTTTCCTAATCTAAAATAGATATAAAAATTTTTATCTCGTCGCTGCCGTAAAGCTCAAAATCCGTTTCGTAGGCTCTTTTTAGCTTTGAGCTTTCAAAATATTTCCAAATTTCTCCCCAAAATTTCGCTACGTTATGCGGCTCGCATGGAAAGCTAAAAACAGCGTATTTTCCGCTTTTTATCTCTAAAATTTCACCGCCCAAACAAAGCGACTTCGTACCGATAAATAAATCATAAAGCCCGTTTACGCCGTTTTCGTAACTACAATAAACGCCGTAAATTTCGCTTTTACCTTCATAAAATTCTTTTGTAAATTTAGCCCACAAGGCCGGGATTTTACCGTCGCCGTTTATCTCGTCGGTGTTTTTGGTACGAGTTTTTAGTCCGTAAATTTTAAAACCATCTACCGCTAAAATTTCCACGACTACTCCTTGTCGCCTTTAAAATTTTCAACCGCTTTGTTCCACATGAGCTTGTATTTTCGTTTTAAAAACTCGACTTCATCTTGAGAATTTTTTAGCTGCTTTGTAAGCGTTTCGACCGTTTTTCTATCCTCGTCGTAGAGCTCTTGCATCGAGATTAACGCTTCTTTTAAAAATTTATTTTCGTTGCGCAGGGTCTCTAGCGTCTCGTCTTTGGCATCAAGCACCTTTTCGTGTAAATTCAGTATCGTACCGATCGTCTTTTCCACGAAGCTAAAGCCATCCGCGCCGATCTGGGGCGCAGGTACGGCCACGACGCTAGGCACCACGCTCATGGTACCCTGGCTAGCCTCTATGAGGATCTCGCCGCCTTCTTCTTTCGTATTTAGCACGCCGCGGTTTATCATCCCCTCGATCACCTCGCGCTCTAGGTGCACGAGCTTGCAAAATTCGTCTATGCTTAAGTATGTCTGCATATTTGCTCCTTTAGGCGAGTAAAACTTCCACCTTCGCCGAGTCCTCTTCTACCTGCTTGGCTTTCGCCGCTCGGTCGGCTTTTAGCATTTCGTCTAGATTTTGGTCGTTTAGGGCTAAAATTTGCAGTGCCAGATAGGCTGCATTTACTGCGCCGGCCTTACCGATAGCCACGGTGCCCACAGGCATGCCGCCGGGCATCTGCACGGTCGAATAAAGCGCATCCACGCCGCTAAGCGCGGAGCCTGCCATCGGTATGCCGATCACCGGGCGAGTGGTGTTTGCCGCGATAGCGCCCGCTAAATGCGCCGCCATGCCGGCTGCCGCGATAAATACCTGCGCGCCCTTTTCCTCGGCCGCGGCGACGTATTCGCTCGTTCGCTTCGGGCTTCTGTGCGCGGAACTGATGATCAGCTCGTAAGGGACGTTAAATTTTTCAAGCACCTTTGCCGCCTCGCTAACTACGTCGTAGTCGCTTTTGCTTCCCATTATTATAGATACGAATTTCATTTTATTTCCTCTCTTAAAAAGCTAAATTTAGGCAACTTCGCGCCCAAATTTACTTCGTTTTCGTTGCCGCTGTGGATTTCTGCTATTTCCTTGCCTTTTTTGGTTACGAGCTTTTTAAATTTGATAAATTTCTTGCCGTCGCGACCGAAAATTTGCGATATTTCGCTCTCGCACTCATCTATCTGAGCGCCCAGGGGAGCCACTATCTCATACTCATTGCCTGGGAAAATTTTATACTTGCATTTAAAAAACTCGCCGTCTAAAGTCAAAGCGTTTACCTGATGTGTGCCCTCCTCTAGGCTACTAGCGTGATTTTGCGTATCAGCCTTTTCAAACGGACGATTTACCAGGTAGCCGTCGGTAAAGCCGCGATTTTTTAGCGTATTTAGCTCATCGGCGTAAATTTGCGCGTCAAATTTGCCCGCCACCGCATCGTCAACGGCCATACGGTAGGCTCTAGTCGCGCAGGCGGCGTAGTATTCGCTTTTCGTGCGGCCTTCGATTTTTAGGCTATCGACCGCGCCGCTTTCGATGATATCTTTGATGTGCGCGGATAAATTTAAATCCTTCGAGTTCATCACGTACGTGCCGCCTTCTTCGTCCTCTTCTAGGTGAAACAGCGTTCCGCTTTCGGGATTTTTGGCGTAGAGTTCGTATTTAAACCTGCAGTCGTTGGCGCAGCTGCCGCGGTTTGATTGGCGGCCGCTTTGCACTGCGCTAACCAAACAGCGCCCCGAATACGCAAAGCACATCGAGCCGTGCACAAAAATTTCGATATCCAGCGTCGGGATTTGCTCTTTTATTTTCACGACGTCTTTTAGGCTCATTTCGCGCGCCACGACGATACGTTTTGCACCCATTTCGTGGTAGATTTTAGCGTCAAGCACATTCATGACGTTTGCCTGCGTCGAGAGATGGATCTCGATGTCGGGGGCTATTTCTTTTGCCAGGCTCATGACGCCAGGAGTCGCGATGATAAAGGCATCGGGCTTCATCGCCGATATCGTTTGCAGGTGGCGTTTTAGCGGCTCGATTTGTGAATTAAAAGGAAACGCATTTACCGTCGCGTAAAATTTCTTTCCCTTTGCGTGCGTGTACTCGATGGCTTCTTTAAAGCTTTCTAGGTTAAATTCGCGCGCTGAACGAGTGCGAAGCGAAAAGCTCGCAACAGAAGCGTAAACCGCGTCTGCACCGTACTCTAGGGCTATTTTTAGCTTGGTTAAATTTCCTGCTGGGGATAAAAGCTCGGGCTTTTTCACTTTTTGCCCAAACTTTCGATTAGAGCCTCGATATCGTCGTTACTGACGAGATTTTCGGTGTGCGTATCGCCCGCGATATGTACGGCCGAGGCCACGCGCTTCTCGTCGTCGATCTTGCCCTCAAACAGACTGCTCATATACTTGCTAAGCGCGCGCATGACGTTGATAACGCGCTCTATCTTTTGACGGTGGATGTCTTGATACTGCATCATATCCATCGCCATCATTATCTCATCCTCGGCCATCCTGACGTTATCTAGCGTCGTTTCTGCAGAGCTTTTTAGTGCGTTATTTTTCTCTAGCGCCTCGGAAAAAGCGGCGATATTTGGGAATTTTTCGTGTAGTTTGGTAAAAATTTCGATATTAGCCTCTATACCGCTGATAATCTCGTTAAGTCCGTTCTCCGCGTCCATAGAGAAGTTATTGATCGCGTCAAGCTTGTCAAACATCTGCGTGGCTTTTTCCTCGCTGTCCTTTGTGACGTCGTCTAGCTGATGAACCATCTTGTGATCATCCGTCGGTGGAGGCGGAGGCCACGATATGTTTGAGGATGCTCTATAGTCGCCGTCAAATTTAACGCCATCATCTTTGCGCTCCGCTACTTCTTTGTCGGCAGCATTTAGGTCTAAATTTTCATCTCCGCTAGCTTGCGCGTCGTTCTCGTCTGCAGCGACGACGTCATCCAGATCGCGCGCCATCAAGGCGTCAAGTTCTTCTTGCGTCATAAAAACTCCTATTTAAATTTAGGCTGATGATATAAAAAATTAACGAAATGTAAGTTTAAAAAGCGAATTTTATCCTTAAATTTATCAAATTTTAGGTAGCATCTCGGAAATAAAAGGACGAAAATGAAAGTCGATCTTCACAACCACACTCCGCTTTGCAAACACGCCGTAGATGAGCCCAGGCAGTACGTTTTAAGCGCGATAAATTCGGGCTGCGAGTATTTTGGATTTAGCGATCACGCGCCGATGAAATTTGACGAAGCGTACCGCATGGAGTTTTCGCAGATGGACGCTTACGAGAGCGAAATTTTGCGCCTCAGAGACGAATTTGACGGACGGATCAAAATTTTGCTCGGTTACGAAGTCGATTTTTTAGAGGGCTTTATGGACGAGCGGGTTTTAGCGCGCAAGGTTGATTACCTAATCGGTTCGGTGCATTTTTTAGGCGGTTGGGGCTTTGACAATCCCGAATTTATCGGCGAATACGAAAAACGCGACATAGATCAAATTTGGCGGGATTATTTTTACTGTATCGAGAAAATGGCAAAGTCGGGCAAATTTGACATCGTCGGGCATTTGGATTTGCTAAAAGTATTTAAATTTATGCCAAAAATAGACGTTAGACTCCTCGCCAAAGACGCCATCAATGCAATAAGAAAGGCAAATTTGACGGTCGAGATAAATGCAGCCGGTTTTAGAAAACCGATCGGTGAGCAGTATCCCAGCGTAAATTTACTAGAAATGATCGCCGAAAAAGACATACCTATTACGTTTGGCTCGGACGCGCACGCAAAAGATCAAGTCGGTCTAAACGGCGAAAAATGCGAGCAAATCGCTAGAAATTTGGGCTTTAGCAAGTGTGCAGTATTTAAAAACCGCGACAGAGAATTTGTAAAATTTTAGATCGGGTAGAAAAAATTATTTAAATTAATCTTAAAAGTAAAATTTTATGATAAAATTACGAAATCAATAAACACAGGAGCGAAAAATGGGAAAATTTGTAAAAAGCGTCGATCATTTTTTTGATTTTTGCAAAGAACACGAGGTTAAATTCGTGGATTTTAGATTTACCGATATGAACGGCGCTTGGCACAGCATATCTTATAACATAAAATTCGTAGAAAAAGATCATTTCGTAAACGGCATACCGATGGATGCGAGCTCATTAGGAGGGTGGCAACCGATCGAAAGAAGCGACATGCTGAT
>NZ_CALKTQ010000193.1 GCF_937997465.1 uncultured Campylobacter sp.
ATTTGCTCGGCTCATTCTATTTAATTTTTTATCTAAAATCTACATTCGTAACTCACTTATTTTCTATGTTTGTACTAATAGAAAAAATTTTAAAAAAAAATTTAAAAAATTTTTTAGAGTACGTTGCAAATAAATTTAAGCTTGAATATATTGATTTAGATGATATTGATATAGACTATAAACTTTGTGAAAAAGCTCCTTTAAATCATTTAAAAACCTATAGTGCTCTACCTATTAAGGAAGATGAAATTGCCGTTTATGTTGCTTTTAAAAATCCATTTGATATGTCTGCGCAAGATAGACTGCAATCTATTTTTAATAGAAAACTCTTAAAAATAGTAATAACCGATCCATCCAAAATAGATAAATATTTAAGTAAAATAGAGCTAAATGATAGCGTAAAAGGCATAGTTACCGAGATAAGAAAGGAGCTATCCTCTACTGCGGTAGTAGGTGGAAATACAAATGAAAATAGCTCCGGCATATTAAAATTGATCGAAGTTATTTTACGAACCTCGATAGTAAGTCGCGCAAGCGATATACATATCGAAGCTACTACAACAAACTGTGTCGTGCGAGGCAGGATCGACGGTATGTTGGCTGAGCTTTTTATTTTTGACAAAGACCTTTTTCCGCCCCTGGTATCACGCATGAAGCTACTGTCGAATATGGATATAGCAGAGCGAAGAAAGCCGCAGGACGGTCGTTTTTCGGCTCAAGTAGCCGGCAAAGAGTATGATTTTCGTATTTCAACCTTGCCGATACTACACGGCGAAAGCATAGTTTTGCGTATTTTGGATAAATCAAAAGTTCTAATTAGTCTTGAAAATTTAGGTATGCATCCAAGTACTTTTGATAAATTTAATAAAGCAATGAAAGCACCTTACGGCATTATATTAGTGACAGGGCCAACTGGGTCTGGTAAAACAACAACTCTTTATGCTGCATTAAATGATATAAAAAGTGTAGAGACAAAAATAATAACCGTCGAAGATCCAGTAGAGTATCAGCTAAATATGATCCAGCAAGTCCACGTAAATGAAAAAGTCGGACTTACCTTTGCTTCAGCTCTTCGATCCATTTTAAGGCAAGACCCAGACATCATAATGATAGGCGAGATCAGAGATCAAGAGACTCTTCGTATAGCTATCCAAGCTGCACTTACCGGTCACTTGGTATTTTCGACGCTTCACACAAACGATGCAATAAGCGCCGTCACCAGAATCGCCGATATGGGAATAGAGCCGTATTTAATTAGCGGCGCATTGGTGGCGATAGAGGCCCAAAGGCTTGTTAGAAAACTATGCCCAAACTGCAAACAAAAAACCGTTTTGCCGCCAAATTTACATGAACAATTTCAAGACTTCTTGCCGCAAGATTATCAGTTTTATAAACACGTCGGTTGCGATCAATGTTCTCAAACAGGCTATGTAGGGCGAGAGATGATAAGTGAAGTTTTACCGATAAGCGATAGAATTTCAGCGATGATAGCAAACGGCACTACAAAAGAGGAAATAAAAAAAGTAGCATACGAAGAGCATTTTATAGATATGTTTAAAGATGGTATTATTAGAGCCGCAAGGGGCGTAACAACGATAGATGAAGTATTTAGGGTAGCTAAGGTATGAAATTTTTTGAAGTTGAGTATATGGCCAACGGTCGTCGCCAGAAGATGACTTTAAAGGCAAACAATAGAAGCGAGGCGCAAGCCTTAGCAAAAACAAAAAAAGCCGGCGTAATAGTAAAAGTAGGAGAAACAAAAAGCGTCCCGCTAGAAGAACAATTTGCTGACATGATAAGCAAGGCATCGGTCCTTTTAGGCGGTTCAAAAATAAAAATAAATAATTTAATTGCAGCTTTTAGGCAATTAAGCGTTATGACAAATGCAGGAATTTCAATCCACGACAGCATCAAGGAAGTATCTAAATCAACAGAAGACAAAAGGCTTAAGGCCATATTTGCAACCCTAAACGATGATCTCAACCAAGGTCAAAGTCTAACAGATGCCATAACCAAATTTAAAGGCGAGCTTGGTGACGTAGTTATTGCTATGGTAAAGCTTGGCGAAAGCACAGGTAATATGTCTGAGTCGCTCCATAAACTATCAGATATTCTACAGGAAGTTTGGGAAAATCAGAGAAAATTTAAAAAAGCTCTCAGATATCCGATTATAGTAATGTCTGCTATGGCGATAGCTTTTATTATACTGATGATATACGTTGTTCCTCAGTTTAGGGAGATATTTGAACAACTCGGAGCTAAACTGCCTCTTCCTACAATTATTCTTCTTTCTATCGAGAGTGCATTAAGTAATTACGGTTTATATATATTAGTCGGTTTTATAACCATAATATATGCTATCAGATATTTATACAAAAGCAATGATGATTTTAAATATAAATTTGACAAATTTATGCTAAAAGTTTATCTAATCAACAAAATTATATTCTACTCAACAATGAACAGATTTAATCTTATTTTTACAGAGCTTGTAAGAGCAGGTATTCCAATTGCTGATGCACTTGAGACGGCAACTTTAACAGTAGAAAACCAAGACATACACGATAAGCTTGCCACAATCAAAATTGCTGTTCAAAGAGGCGTATCATTGACGGAAGCTTTTCGGGATACTCAGCTTTATGAGAGTATGCTTATTCAGATGCTAAGCGCAGGCGAAAAAGGCGGTGCAATAGATGCTATGCTTGAGAAAGTAACCGATTATTACAAAGCTAAATTTAGCGACCTGGTTGATAATATTTCAAGCTATGTGGAACCAATCATGCTTTTATTTATGGCAGGCATGGTTATACTCTTAGCGCTTGGTATTTTTATGCCTATGTGGGATCTTGGAAATGCAGTTCAAGGACGATAATTAAAACAACAATTAAGGAAAGAAATGCAAAATAATTTACATGAACGTCAAGTTAGTGCAGATGCGTTTTTGGTTTCAAAAACCGATACGAAGGGAAAAATAACTTATTGCAATATCCCTTTTGCTCAAATAGTCGGTGCAAAAGGTAATGAGTTGATCGGGAAACCGCATAATATCGTGAGGCATCCAGATATGCCGCGCGTTGTTTTTAAAATTTTATGGGAGTATGTAAAAAATAAAAAAGAGGTTTTTGCCTATGTTAAAAACAAGAGCTTTGACGGTTCATTTTACTGGGTATTTGCAAACGTTACCGCTTCTCTTGATCAAAATGGCAACATTATCGGTTATTATTCGGTTAGACGAAAGCCGAATCCAAAAGCCTTAGAAATCATTATCCCGCTTTACAGGCAGCTCTTGGAAGCTGAAAAGAGCGGTGGCATGGAAGCCTCATCTAAGCTTCTTGATAATATTTTAAAAGAAAAAAACAAGAGCTATGACGAGCTAATGAACGACTTACAAAGATTATAAAAGGAAAATCATGTTTTTTAAAAAAGAAAAAGTAAATTACGATGAAATTTTAAATGTGGTCGAACAGGCTAGAAACGGCTTTTTGGAACCTAGAATTTTACAGATAGATCCAAACTCTCAAATCGGCAAAATAGCGCTTGGGATAAATGACTTACTCGATCAAATCGAAGCTCTGCAAAGAGAGATGGGTACTTGCGTCAAATCGGCCGAAAGCGGGATAACTTATAGAAATATCTTCACAGAGGGTTTTCGCGGTCTTTTTAGAACCAACGCCATATCCATGAGCGAGGGCGTCGAGGGTATAAAAGCCGGGCAAAAAGGTAAAACCAGAGGCATACTCTCCGAAAAATTTAGCGAGCTCGGCAACGGAAACGACGGTATTTTAGAAGTACAAAACGATCTAAATCAGAGCATTAAAAATTTAACCCAAATTTCAACCATGGCGCAAGATACTTCGGTAAAGGCCAACGAAAGCATGTCGGCCGTAAGTGAACTTAGCCAAAATATGGGCAACCTAGAGCATCTCATCACAGAGTCTACCGAAGCTATTAAAAATTTAACCCACAGAACCGAGGAAATCTCATCGGTCGTAAATTTAATCAAAGACATTGCCGAGCAAACAAACCTACTCGCCCTTAACGCAGCTATAGAAGCGGCACGCGCCGGCGAGCACGGACGAGGCTTTGCCGTAGTCGCGGATGAAGTGCGAAAACTAGCCGAAAATACACAAAAAGCTACAAGCGAAATCGGCATAAATATCCAAACCTTACAACAACAAACAAACGATCTAAACGACAACTCCAACAAAATCACGCAAATAGCGCAAGTCGCAAACGTAAGCGTGTCTAAATTTAGAGATGCCGTGAACGTATTTAGCCAGGGTGCTACACAAAGCGCAAAAATCTCAAAATACGTCGAAAACAAAACAATCGGTATCATCGGCAAGATCAACCGAGTAACGTATCTGCAGACCGCATACGGAAACGTCATCAACGAAAGAGGCGATGACGAAAATATGCAAAAACAAACGCAAAATTTAAACGCATGGTACGAGAGTGCGGCGGCGTATTTTGCAAATTCAAAAAGCTTCGAGAAGGCAAGCGCTCCCGCAAAACAAATAAGCGATCTAGTAAAAGCTAACCTAGACGACTCAAAAAATGGTTACAATATGAACGATATCCAAAAATTTGTCGATAGATTCGCCAAGGTCAAACAAGCAAGCGGTGAGATATTTAAGATAATAGACGTAACGATCGAAGAAAGCGTAAAGTAACGTTATACAAAATTTGAGCCAAAAACATTTGGCTCAAATTTTGCTCTTTAGCATTACTTTAAACCAAAAATCCATTCTATAAAATTTTGCAAAAATCCATTTTGAAAGCTTTACATCATCAAAAACTATAGAGCAAATTTACGCCCTCTATAAACACAATTGGCTTCAGCAAAATTTATACTAGATATCGCAAACTTAGCAAATTTACTTCGCGCCAATCACAAGCCGCACGCTATAAGCTCTCCAAATTTGACCAAAAACAGCAATTATTTGCCGTGTTGCGTCAAATCTCATAAAGGCAAACCTACCTAAAAGCAAGCTTGCCCTTCTATAAAATTTGACCAAACCCCAAAGCAAATTCGGTCAAATTTAAATGCAAATTTAGCCCAGCAACCTCTTTGCGCACTCGCTTATACTCTTGCCGTCGCTTCTAGCGCCTATTTTTTCTTTCGCAGCTTTCATCACGGTGCCGATATTTGCACCCTCGCCTAGCCCGACGATGATCGCTTTTATCTCAGCCTCCAGCTCGTCTGCGCTTAGTTGCTTTGGCAGATAGCCGCTTATAATATCGATCTCTTTTTGCTCGTTTTGCGCCAGATCGTCCCTGCCGCCGTTTTTGTACTGCTCGATAGAGTCCATGCGGCGTTTGATCTGGGTTTGTAGGATCGGTAGCACCTTTTCGTCGGTCATCTCGATACGCTCATCGACTTCGACTTGTTTGATGACTGAGTTTATGAGCCTTAGCGTGTCGCGGCGAAAGTTATCTTTTTCTTTCATCGCAGTCTTGATATCGTCTAAAATTTTCTCTCTGATAGTCACTTTTTCTCCTTTAAATTTAAGTGGGCAAATTATAACGAAGCTAAAATTTAAAGCTAATAAAACCGCCTAAATTTGGCTTGCTTAAGAAAAATATAGCTATAATTAACCATTCATTTTTAAAAGGACTTGCTTGAGAAGCGACAATCTTTTTGCCTTTGCGATCTTCGCTATTACCGCGTTTGGATTTTTCGTTTGGGGCTATCAGTACATCCCGACTCATCACTTTTTGCTTTTCAGTATCGCTAGTATTTTCGGTATCTTTATGGCGTTTAACATCGGCGGCAACGACGTCGCAAACTCCTTTGGAACGAGCGTAGGCGCCAAGACCATCACGATAAAGCAAGCCTTAGTTATTGCCGCTATTTTCGAGCTTAGCGGCGCGATATTCGCCGGCGGAGAGGTAACCAAAACCATCCGCGAGGGCATCGTGAGCTTCCCGCAGGAGGGCACCGAGCCGATGCTTTTCGTGCTGATTATGATGTCAGCGCTTTTGAGCTCTGGTATCTGGCTTTTTATCGCGTCTAAAAAGGGTCTACCTATCTCTACGACGCACTCGATCGTAGGCGGTATCGTCGGCGCCGGGCTTACGATGGGCTTTACGACTATGGGCGGGGATAAGGCTCTGGCTATGGTTTCCTGGGGCGAGATAGGCAGGATTGCAGTTAGCTGGGTCATCTCGCCGCTTCTAGGTGGCATCCTTTCTTACTTCATTTACGGCTACATAAAATCTAAAATTTTGATCCCAACTCGCAAATTTACCCTAGAGCTAAAGGTACTAAAACGCGAGCGTAAAGCCTACAAAGAGCGCTATTTGCAAGAGCTAAAAATAAAACCCGAAAGCGAGCAGATAAGGATACTAAGCAAGATCGCGGTCCTTGACGAGGATGACGTCGAAAGCGGCGAACGCAGCGAATACAAGCTCGCGATCAAAGCCATGAAAGAGCGCGAAAAAGAGATCGACACGTCAAAAGCCATGCGTAAGCACATCCCGATGGTAGCCGGCATCGGCGCGATCATCATCTCCTCGATGATGCTGTTTAAAGGCCTAGCGCACCTAAATCTCGACATCGGCTTCATCGGCACGATCTGGATCATCTGCGTCATCGGTATAGTCACATATCTCGCCACGCTTGCGATGATAAACGTGATGAAAAAAGATAACGCAGAAAAGAGCACGAATCGCATTTTCTCGTGGTTTCAGATATTTACGGCCTCCTCGTTCGCATTCTCTCACGGAGCCAACGACATAGCAAACGCCGTGGGCCCATTTGCCGCTATCCTAGACGTACTAAAAACAGGCTCCATAAACGCCACCGCGCCGGTACCGGGCATCGCGATGGTGACGTTTGGCATCTCGCTCGTGGTAGGGCTTTGGTTTCTAGGCAAAGAGGTCATCACTACAATAGGCAGCAAGCTAGCCGAGATCCTACCTACGACGGGCTTTAGTGCCGAGCTAGCCGCTAGTACCGTTATCCTGCTAGCTACTAAGCTAGGTATCCCCGTCTCCTCGACGCACATCCTCATCGGTGCGGTGCTTGGCATCGGTATCCTAAACCGCGACGCCAACTGGAAAATGGTCAAGCCTATCGTGCTTGCGTGGGTCATTACCCTACCGATTGCAGGCGGCTCGGCAGCACTTATTTACATGCTTCTAAAGACTATGTTAGGCTTGTAAATTCGACTATTCGCGAGCCGTAACTGGCCGATTTGTTTTGCCAAAACTTATAAAGTTAGTCTTGGTTTTTACCATAAAGTCACAGCAGTGCTCGGCAAATTTGAGCTAGTTTTGTTCAGGTATTATTTAAACTATGGTTTTATATAATTCTAAGCCTTTGGGCTGACTGCTTAAATTTGATGTCTATAACGATAATGTCTGCCTTACCAACTATTTTTTACAACAAACTCAAACAATCAAATAAAGGCTCTTGCAACTAAATTTTATAAAATTTAGCAAGCTATTTTTTATTTATGTATTCCGCAAATTAAATTCAGTAAACATAATAGAGTAGTCAGGTTTTTACTAGTTAAATCAACAATTTGACGGCTGGGTAAATTTGACGGCTGGGTAAATTTGACGGCTGGGTAAATTTGACGGC
>NZ_CALKTQ010000194.1 GCF_937997465.1 uncultured Campylobacter sp.
TTGGTATCCAGACGCGCGCGGGCGTGATGTGCGCGGGGCCGTACGCTCACGATCTACTGGGTATCAAGGAGGGGCGAATGCCAGAAAGTAAGCCTGGCTTCGTGCGCGTGAGCCTGCACTACACGCACACCGAGCAAGACGTGCGCTATCTCGTGGGCGCGATAAAATCCTGCATCAAAAAGCACCGCGAGCTCTGGGGCGAGGAAAAGGCGATGTACGAGATGTTCGGCGGGAAAATTTAAATTTGAGCGGGTTAAATTTGGCTCGCTAAAACGTCAAATTTGATTTAAAAATACTCACTCAAATTTGAGCGCAAACGCAGGCTAAATTTATAAATTTACGCCGTCAAGATACGGGTCTCGGTGCTAAAATTTGATCAAATTTAAAAATAAAAAGAGTCAATTCAAGAAAGAAAAGGGCGCAAAGCGCGCCCGAATTTGCGCGAGTGGAGTCAAATTTGACCTAAATGCGCGTAAAAATTAGTTTTTGCGTGTATTTGCGTCAGGCGTGAAAAGCGGCTTATCTAGCAGCTTAAAGTCGCCGATAAATTTCTGACCCTCTTCGCTAGTCGCCCACTCGATAAATTTATTTGCGTTTTCGATGTCGGCCTTAGCGCAGTGCTTCGGATTTACCGCGATTAGCGAGTAGAAGTTCTTTAGGTCGTTGTCGCCTTCGTTGATGATGACCATCTCAGGCGCGCCTTTTTTGGTGTCCTCGTACTTGATGTAGGTGCCGCGGTCGGTGAACGTCACGCCCTTTTGCTCGGCTGCAGCGTTGATGGTAGCTAGCATGCCTTGGCCTGTTTGCATATACCAGCTGTCTTTTTCAGGTACTTCGCCGATGATTTTTTTCCAGATACCTTTTTCTTTGTTGTCGGTGCCTGATTTATCGCCGCGAGAGAAAAATTTGATGTTCTCTTTTTTGATCAGCTCAAAGCTCTCTTTTATGTCTTTGCCTTTAAATTTATCCGCGATAGATTTATCGGCGATGACGACGAAGTCATTGTACATTACGGGTTTTCTCTCGACGCCAAAGCCCTTTTCTACAAATTCTTTCTCAACTTTTGGCGAATGCACGAAAAGTATGTCCGCATCGCAGTTTTCGCCTAGTTTTAAAGCTGCTCCCGTGCCTACGGCAGTCCATTTGATATCGACGCCGGTTTTTGCCTTATACGCAGGGTAGATCGCGTCTAGTAGGCCCGTGTTATCGGTGCTGGTTGTGGTTGCCATGATGAGTTCGCTATCGCCCGCGAACGCCAAAACGCTCGCGATTAGCGAGCCTAATATTACTTTTTTCATTTTTCTCCTTTTTTAAAAAGTATGCTATTATAGCACATTAAATTAACACTTAAGAAATATGCAAGGAAAGAATATTTGGATTTTTTACTAAACGGATTTTGGGAGGCCTTTAGACTGCTTTTTAGCGGCGACGAGGAGACGTATTCGGCGATCAGGGCGACGCTTTACACTTCGAGCGTTTCGATATTTTTTGCGACTTTAGTCGGCTTTCCGCTTGGATTTACGCTGGGATTTTACGATTTTCGCGGACGGCGAGTATTACGATTGCTTAGCGATACGGCGCTTGCGATGCCCACCGTTGCTATCGGGCTTATTTTGTATGCCTTTATCACGCGAAACGGCCCGTTTGGCGAGTTTGGGCTGCTTTTTACGCTAAAGGCCGTGATGCTGGGGCAGTTTGTACTGGCTCTGCCTATCATCATCTCGCTAAGCGCTAGCGTCGTGGAAAATATGGACAAAAAGCACTATCTAACCATCCTAAATTTACGCCTGAGCGCGCCTAGGCTCGTTGGCTGCGTGCTTTACGAGCTGAGGTATGCTCTGATGGTGGTCGTAGCGACGGCGTACGGGCGCATCGTGGCTGAGGTCGGCGTGGCGATGATGATCGGCGGAAATATCAAATACTTTACGCGCACGATCACGACCGCGGTGTCGCTGGAGACAAATAAAGGCGAGTTTGCGATGGGTATTGCGCTAGCTTTGGTGCTAATTTTTATCGCATTTGCGGTAAATTTGGCGATACATGCGCTAAAAAGGCTGGATAGATGAAATTTGATAAATTTAGAAAATTTATGCTCGCAAAAAGTGGGCTGGGCGCGTCAAATTTGAGCCTTTTATTTAAATTTAACAAGAAAGGCGCAAAGTGATAAACGTTAGAAATTTACGCCTAAACTACGGTGCGAGCGAGATTTTAAACATCCCGCGCCTTGATATCGACGTCACCAAAATCACCGCGCTAACGGGCAGTAACGGCAGCGGCAAAAGCACGCTGATGCGAGTGATGTCGTTTTTACAAAAACCAACTAGCGGCGAGGTGCGGCTGTGGGGAAGCAGCTCGCCTAGTCTAAATTTACTGCGCGACGTTAGCGTTTTGTTGCCCGAGCCCGCGCTTTTAAAACGCTCCGTGAGGGAAAATTTTAAAGCCGTTTTAAAAAGCCGCGGAGTGCTAGGGGAATTTGACGAGCGAGCGAGCGAGGCGTTAAATTTGGTCGGGCTTGACGAGAGTTTTTTAAACAAGCGCCACTTTGAGCTAAGCTCCGGGCAGACGCAGCGCGTTAGCTTTGCGTTAAATTTGGCGCTTAGATCGCGTCTTTATCTACTCGACGAGCCGACAAATAGCGTGGACGTAGGCACGTCAAAGCTTTTTGGCAAGGCGGTGCTTTACATGCGGCAAAGATACGGCTGCGGCTTTGTGATCGCTAGCCACGACGATAAATGGCTAAGCGCGGTTGCCGAAGAAAACGTCTTTTTGCACAAGGGGCGCGTGTGCGAATTTGAATACAAAAATATTTTCGACGCGCGGGACGGGGTCTTAAAATTTGACGAAAACGCGGTCGTAAATTTGCCGTCAAATTTGCGTAACGCCGCAAAAATCGCCGTAAATCCCGGCAAAATTATGCTAAGCAAAACTCCTGTAGATGGGTGCTTGAGTGGTATTTTGCACTCAGTTTCGCTCTACCTTGGCAAAGAGCTTTTGGTGAAAATCAAGGTCGGCGACTTTTTGATTAAAACGCTGGCGCCTAATTCGCAAAATTTTAGCGTCGGCGAAAATATTTATTTTAAATTTGACGAAGGAGCGTTTTTGGGGCTTGAATGAGCCTCAAATTTTGCAAATTTCGCTCCTGATTTTAAATTTAGGCTCGTTTAACGCCCGTTAAAATAGCCGAGTTAAAAGTAAATATCAAAATGAAGCGTAAATACAAGATATATGCGGAAATTTCATATTTAATTTACCACCTAAAAAT
>NZ_CALKTQ010000195.1 GCF_937997465.1 uncultured Campylobacter sp.
CCGGTGCCGTTTTGGCTGCAAATTTGAGCCTTTGGTTGCTCGTCGTTTGCATTTTCAAGGCCGCCGTAAATTTCGCTCGTATCGCTAGCCAAATCTGCACAAATTTGTCCATCGCCAGGATTTTTTGCCTGCTTTTGATCCGCATTTTCCGCGAGCAGGTTTTTTAGCAGAGTAGCCTCCTCGCCGACGCCGAAAATATAAACCTCGCAGTCAAATTTGGCGAAAATTTCAAAGATTTTTTCCCAAGTTTTTTTTGGCGGCGTTTTCATTTTATTACCCGCGCTTAGGCTCACGCCGATCTTAAATTTGCCGCTTTTTATTAGATTTTCTTGCGGAACAACGAGCGGTTTTTGCAAGCATTTTTCATATTTTAGCTCGCTCTCGTCCAGCGTTTTTAGGTAGGTTAGTAGCGTTAGATCATTTAGAGTATGCGGCACTTTTTTCATACCGAGCGCCAGCAGGGCAAAGTCGCTAGATACCGCGTAGTGATGCACGACGACGATATTTTTAGCTAGCGTGCAGCGCGCCAAAAAAAGATTTAGGCTGTTTGGCATCAGTACGTAGACGCTCTCGTAGCCGCGCGAAAAAAGCCCAAGCGCGAGTCCTAGTTTTGAGGCCTTTTTACGCCTTACGTCGTTTATCGTAAATATTTTTTCTATTCGGCGGTCGTGTTTTGCGAAGGCTAGATTTATCTCGTCGATTAGCACGTCAAATTTGCCCAGCTTTTCAAAGATCACGGCCGAGTTTGCGTAGTCGCCGATTTTAGCGGTTTGTATGAGTAAAATTTTGCCTTTTTCGCCTTTAAATTTTAGCTTTTTCATCGCAAAAAGATATGGGTAAATCAGTAAATATATGAGAAAATATATCAAAATTTAGACCTTTATTATTTATAGAATTTAGCCTAAATTTAGCATAAATTTATAAATTTACGGCCGGTTTTTGAGCGATTGCGAGTAAAATTTAGCCAAAAACCGCTTACTGGATTTTAATGATTTTATCGTTATAATGGGCGTTTTAAAATTAAGGGAGAAAATGACGAAGCTACAAAACCGCTTGCAAAACGCCGCCTTATACCTCGTTTGCGTTTTTATCGCCTGCGAGCATATCCCGCGTATGACGGCGGCGAAAAACGTCTCGCTTTATCTCGCGCTTGTCTGCGCGATCTGGCTTTATTTCACGGATAGGACGCGATTTGCCGCAAGGGTTGGCGTAAATTTTAGCATCTCTCGCACGCCAGCGTTTTGTCTTATCGCATTTACCTTTTACGCGTTTTTGATCTCGGCTTTTCCCTACGCGCCGCAGTTTGATTCGCTGGGCAACGCTGCGGGCGAGTTTGGGCGCGGATTTGCTTTTTTGCTCATCGTTTACGTCGCGGCAAACGGCGAGACCGCTCAAGCAAAAGCCTTTTTTTACGCGCTGATAGCGGCCTTTGCGGTTATTAGCATTTACTACGCCGCGCCACTTTTTAGCGAATTTGAGAGGCTTGGCAACGCGAGCGAATTTGACGCGCGGGTCGTGCGCCGAGCGTATGCGGACTACGTGGATAGATTTTTGCCTTTTGCGCTTGCGGGAGTTTTTATCTTTAGGCGACTTTGGGCGCGGGTTGCGTGCGGCGCGCTTTGTTTAGCGGCCGTCGGGCTTGACGTTTTGAGCGGCGTTAGGGGCAGCTGGGGCGCGATGCTGGTTTGTTTTGTTTTGTTTGGTTTTTGTTTGTATATCTTAGACGGCGAGGCGAAGCGTAAATTTAAACTCTTTGCCGTTATTTTTGCCGTTTGCGTCGCGGGCGCGTCGGCGGCGGTTTTGAGTTCGCCCACGGCGATGTATAAATTTTTGCAGATCGGGATAGTGAGCGAGGCAAATGTCGAAAACGAGAGTATGAGAGAGCGTATCGCGGGTGCGGGCTTTAGCTCGGGGCGCGATTTGATTTTAAAGGAGCGCTTGCCGCTGCTTTTTGCTAGTCCGCGTGCGATAACTGGGCTTGGATACGGCAAGGAGCAGTATGACGCCTTTTTGCGTGACGAGGCGGACAAAGGCGCACATATCTCGATGATGCAGACGCGGCCAAACGGCGAGCGGTATTGGTTTAACGACGAGCCGTTTTTTATCGGGCACTACTACTACTACGGCGCGGTCGGTACGGTGCTACTGCTTGGCGGTTTCATCTCTCTCTTGGCGTATTCGTTTAGGCATTTTTTACGCTCGCGCGAGCTGCTTTTTGCGGCGATTTTTATCTCGCTTGCGTGTTATTTCGGCGTGCGCGGGCTGTTTGAGGCGATAAATTTACGCATACTTTATATGTTTTATATGCTAGGATTTTTCGTCTTACTGGCGGCAAATTCGCGGGCGGGAGCTAAAGGAGGCGGCGTTGAGCGTTAGCGTTTTGATGTATCATCACGTTTTAAAAAAGGGTGGATTTATCGCCTCTAGCGCGGAGGATTTTGCCTCGCAGATGCGGTTTTTGGCAGAGGCGGGCTACAAAACGCTTACGATGAGCGAATTTATCGCCTACAAAAAGGGCGAGCTAGCCGTGCCCAAAAAAAGCGTCCTCATTACCTTTGACGACGGCTGGAAGGATAATTACGTTTACGCCTACCAGGTCTTGCGCAAGTTTGGGCTACGGGCGACGATATTTTTAGTGACGCAGTGGATAGAGCGCGCGAGCATGCGGCGGGGCGAGTTTATCGAGCTAACTCACTCCGAATACAAAAAAGCAGCGCCCCAGCGCCCGCAGGACGTGTTTTTGAGTCTTGACGAGATAGCGGCAATGCGTGACGTTTTTGACTTTCACTCTCACACGCATACGCATTTTGACGAGTATTTCGGCGCGCTCCCGCCTGAGGAAAATTTCGCTCGGTGCCGTGAGTTTATGCGCGCAAATTTGGGCATCGAGGATAGGCTTTTGTGCTGGCCGCGCGGCAAATACGACGAAAATTTGATGCGTCTAGCTAGACAGGCGGGATACGAGGCGTTTTTTACGACGCAGCGAGGTATAAACAGACCAGACGGCGACCTATCGGCTATCAAGCGCATCGCTGCTAAAAAGGACGCCGCGTGGCTAAAACGCACGCTTTTTATCTATCAAAACGACATTTTGGGCGGGATATACTCGAAGATAAAGAAGTAAAATTTGCTCTAAATTTGAGTAAAATTCGGCATTTTGGCGGATCTGGTTCGGTTTGCGTAAATTCGGCTCAAATTTAAAAGGCGTGAGATAATAGACGTAGTTTCGCGTGGGGGAGGGCAAGGTGTCTGCTCGCTTTGGCGTCTAAAGGATCGTTATGAAATTTCGCAAACTTAAATTTAAAATGATAGCCGCGGCGCTACTTCTAGCGGCGATACTTTGCGCAGCATTTATCCGTATCGTACCAGATTACTCCACCTCGCGAGGCTTTGCGATAGTTTCCCTTTCCGACTACAACAAATACAAGCAAGGATAC
>NZ_CALKTQ010000196.1 GCF_937997465.1 uncultured Campylobacter sp.
AGGCCTCGCTAGCAGGGCTTAGATCGTCGGTGTTGGTTTCGCCGGCGACCTTAAATATGACCGCTCTGATGCGTCTCGGCAGGCTCTCGCGCGCCTTAAACCACTCCGCCTCGGCCCACGAGCGCAGCACTTCTAGCGCAAATTTATTGCTTTTAGCAAGCTCTGCCACATCGTTAAAATAATCATGCACGAAAATCGTCTCTTTTAGCACGTTACAGGCAGCTTGCGCTACGGCCTCGTCGGCGTTTTTTAAGCTCTCAAGCAACACGATGACGCTGTATCCGCCCAGCATCGGTCGCAGCAAATTTACGGCGGTGATTTTATCGATTTCGCTTATAACCAGCCCATGATTTATAATCTCGTTTAAAAACTCCGCCTTTACCTTCGCTGCGTCGTCTACGCCCGGATTTACGCGATTTGCGAGTAAATTTACGAGCCGCTTTACTATCTTTTGATTTTCATCTAGCCTTGCGGCGATAATCGCTTCGCCTTCGCCGCCAGGCTCCATCGGCGGCACGCGTCCTGAGAGCAAGCCTAGATACTCCCTCTCGTGCGCGCTTTCAAGTTTTAAAAGCTCGCAAACCTCTCTCGTCTGCTCCTCGTTTAGCGGTAGCGGCGGCACGCCTAGGGCCTCGCGCTCTTTTACGTGTTTTTCGTATTGCGTGAAAAAGTCCATCTTTTATCCTTATTAAAATTTACGTAATTTTAGCAAAACAAAGCGAAATTTGGCTAAATTTAAGCACTTGATTTTAAGGAATTACGATGCAAAAAGCGTATTTTGACTCGCCTGTGGGCGTTTTGGAGATTTGCGGCGACGAGAGCGGAGTTTGTGAGATAAATTTCGTGCGCGAGTTTGTCTGTGCGGACGTAACGGACGCAAATTTAAAGCTCTGCTTAAGCGAGCTTGAGGGTTATTTTAAAGGCGAGCTAAAAACCTTTAAAACGCGGCTAAATATCGGCGGCACGGCGTTTCAAAGGTGCGTTTACGAAAATCTGCAAAAGATCCCATACGGCGAGCGCGTAACGTACGCCCAGCTTGCAGCGATGGCTGGACGACCGAGGGCGTTTCGCGCGGCAGGCTCGGCAAACGCAAAAAACAAAATCCCCATCATCGTGCCTTGCCACAGAGTCGTCGCCTCAAACGGCCTTGGCGGATACAGCGGCGGCGAAGGGCTGGCGACTAAAATTTGGCTTTTGGAGCGAAATTTAAAGACAAAGCTTAACGTCTTTAAAATTTGACGGTGTAAATTCGTCCAAACAAGCACAAATTTGATCGCTTAGTTTTAGCTAAGCTCAAGCCTGACTACACGAAGTACGGCACCGTTTTTAGTCGGCAAAACGCGAGGTAAATTTGTCGACTAAACCGAGCAAATTTACTAAAGTCTAAATCTAGCAAGCAAATAAAGTTGGCTCACTTTAAAACTAAAATTTAAATACAAAGTCGCCGGTAAATTTACGGCGAAAATCTATTCGCAAAAAGTTAAAAATAAATTTAAACCGCAAACAAAAACGCAAATTTGACTCAAAACGGCGCCGCTTTGGCTTTTTGCGCGGTCTTGCCAGGCAGCAAAAATTTTAAAAATAGCAAAATTTATCGTCCAAACCCTCGCTCAAAAAACAACAGCTAAAAATATCTCTTAAGCCGGCGCAAACCGCTAAATTTTATTATTTTTGCCCTTGGCTTTCGTGAGATCCCTACGATTTAAAAACCACACTATTAACAGAAAAAAGGCAGCTATTTTTAAGCATGCGTAGATGAGATCCATGCGTCTCTGTGGCGTTTGCAGTTCATCTTCGTAGCTATATTTGACGTAAACCTTACCCGCATCGTCTTCTAGCTGCAAAATTCTATTTCCTAGCGGCACTACCTTGCTATATATAACCGCCCTCTTTTTTATGAGCGGTCTATACGACTCGTCATCTCTGCTATCTATGTAGTATGACACCGCCGAGCCGTCGTCTAGCCTCAGTTTTAGCTTTCCGTCGCCTTTTAGACCGTAGTTTGCAGACTCCACCGTCCCTACGTTTTTCGTTAGTTCGTTTAGCGGTTTAAAATCGCTATAAAAAATCATATCCTTGATAACAAACAGGATCAAAGTAAGACACAAACCGACCATAGCCATCAAAAATGCCGAAAAGATACTTCTTAAGGCAGAGCCGTTACCGTAAAATCCCCTTTTTATAAAAACTACATACAAATACGAGTTTTTGATTTTCTCTTTAAATTTCTCCAAATTTAGCTCCCGCTACTTGATACTATTTATCCGCAAAAACTAGCGTAAACACGCCGCTAGCGATCAGCGCGATACCGATCCACTCTCGCGCGCTCGGACGCTCGCCTAAAAATATAACCGCAAAAACAACGACCAAAACGACGCTAAGCTTATCTATGGGCGCTACCTGCGACGCGGAGCCTATCTGAAGCG
>NZ_CALKTQ010000197.1 GCF_937997465.1 uncultured Campylobacter sp.
GTTAAATTCGCCAAGCACATGGCCGGTTACAGCGCTTTCGCCTTTGTGCGCGCTTCTACCGATACCGATACGCACGCGCTCGTAGTCTGCACCCATTAACACGTCGATTGACTTTAGGCCGTTGTGTCCGCCGTTTCCGCCGCCCTTTTTAAATTTAACGACGCCGAAATTTAGATCAAGGTCATCATGAATCACGATAATACGCTCGGGTTTATAAAAATCGGCTACGGCTTTTACGCTTCGTCCGCTTAGGTTCATAAAGGTTGTCGGTTTTAGAAAAAGTAAATTTTGGAATTTAAACAGCTCGCCTTGAAATTTGACCGAGCTTACATCTGTAAAATTTGAGTTTTTAAGTCTATCTATCAGCATAAAGCCGACGTTGTGTCTTGTTTTGGAGTACTCGGGACCGGGATTCCCCAGTCCAGCTATGAGTATCAAGGCTAGCCTTATTTAGCTTTTATTACGCCTAGAACCGCTACGCGGTCAGCATCGATCATAGTTACGCCCGCAGGAACGGCTATGTCACGCACTAGGACAGTGTTGTCTATATCAAGGCCGCTAACGTCTATGTCGAATGAATTCGGCAAATTTTCAGCCGTGCATTTTACGGCTAAGCGTCTTTTTGAGATGATCAAAACGCCTTTATTTTTTAGACCCACAGGAGTTCCGTAAGGTTTAACCGGAATCATATACTTTGAGACGACGCCTGGAAGCGCAACCTTTAAATCAACGTGTTTTAGCGCGTTTGTCACAGGGTCTTTTTGGTATTCGACTACTACGACTTTTAAGGTTTTTCCGCCTACTTTTACGTCAAACGCAAGGCTCTCTTTTTTGCGAACCTCTTTTATAAAATCGTTGATTTTAAAAGCGGCTTGCACGTTCTCTAATCCCTTGCCGTAAATGTTGGCGATTAGATAACCATCTCTTCTCAAGGCTTTTGACGCCTTTTTACCGATACTCTCTCTAACGATACCTTCTAACATCGTTTTCCTTTCTTGAAAAATAGAAGCCGATGATACCCAAATTTATATAAATTTCGCCTTACTTGATATCTTTGAGCGCAATAACTTCGCTTTGAAATTCTTTTAAAAGCTCGGCATCCTCTTCGATAGAGGCAACCATCGCTCGTTTTTTAGCAAGGTCGGCACTCTTGATTTTGATATCGAGGTTTTCCCTTCTGCTGGCGCTTTTTAGCGCTTCTTCTTTTGTTATAATTCCCGAAGCATACATATCAAGCAAATGCTGCTCAAAGGTCTGCATTCCGTAGGTATTTTTACTTTGTTCTATCGCGTCGTAAATTTCGCTATCTCTATCTTCTAAGATCATATCTCTTATTCTTATGTTTTTTACCATTATTTCGCAAGCGACGCGGCGTTTGCCGGTCGTAGTCACGACAAGGCGCTGAGATATGATAGCCTCCGCAACCGAGGCAAAGGTCATCCTTATGCGGTTTTGCTCCTCTTTAGGAAACATATTTATGACGCGGCCGATAGTTTCTTTAGCATCAAGGGTGTGAAGTGTAGCAAGCACCAAGTGTCCTGTTTCTGCTGCATTTATCGCGGTTCTAACAGTCTCTAGGTCTCTCATCTCGCCTACAAATATAACATCCGGATCCTCACGCAAAGAAGCCCTTAGCGCGTCGGCGAAACTATCTACGTCTTGGCCGATACCGCGCTGATTTATTACGCTTTTGTCGTCGTTATATATAAACTCGATCGGATCTTCGATAGTGACGATGTGGTAGTTTTTTGTGTGATTTAGGTGGTTTATCATGCTAGCTAGTGTCGTTGTTTTACCGCTACCGGTAGGTCCAGTTACTAGGATGATGCCTCTATTTACTTTATTGCAAAGCTTTTCAATAACAGGCGGCAATAAAAGCTCGGACATCGTAGGAATTTTCGTTGGGATCGTTCTAAATACTAAAGATACGCCATCCATCTGCAAAAAGACGTTTGAACGGAAACGGTAGTCGTCGTTTAATTTATATGTAAAATCCACACTCTTTTTTTTCATAAGATTGTAATAATTCGCCCCTAAAATCTCCTTTGCAAGTAGTATCGAGTTGTCGTAATCTAAAATTTTATCGCCCATCGTAAATATCTCGCCGTTAAATCTACCGCGAACTACTTTGCTGGATTTTACGTGCAAGTCGCTACCGCCAAGCTCGATAAGTTTTGTTAGATACCCATCCAGTATAACCTTCATTTCGGCTTTTTTTTCGTTCTCCTCGTCACTCTGCGGCACCGTGGTTCTAATCGGCATCCCGAAAGTTTCATCTTCCATACCGATGCCAAGCTCGGCTAAAAGCGCCGCCCTGTCCTTGTATTTAACCGGTCGCACTTCAGGTTTTTTTAACGTATTTGTTTGGTTTTCTTGCCTATCGTTTATAGTTTGCGCTTGCGCCGCAACTTTATTTGCGGCAGTTTGCATTTGTATGAAATTCGGCTCTAAATTTTGCGCTTGCGATTCACGCAAATTTGTGGATTCGTCGATATTTTTTTGCTCTTTATTTTGCCGATCGTCTCCAAAACCAACGTTTAAATTCGGCTTAGCGGCGACTACGTTTATCTCATCTTTGATTGCGCCGATTTTATCCTCTATATCTTTATTTTCTTCATCTTGAACTATGCTAAATTCGTTTTGAAAAAAGTCTAAAATTTGATCCTTTTCGCTAGGGTGCTGTTGCATGCCGACCTCTTCTTGCGTAAATTTAATACCCAAATCATCCAAACTTACGTTATCTCCGCCAAATTTTACATCCGGCGTTTCATCGCAAATCGACTGTTCTTGCGCCGTAGCTTTCGCAGTCTCGTCAAACTCATCTTTTTTTGGCGGCATCTCGTCCAGTGCGTCTATTTCGCTCAGTGCTTCGTTGATAGCTTGGAGATTTTCGCTTAGCTCGTGTTTTTTTGCCTCCAAGTCACCAGGCTCGATAAAACCGTCAAATTTGACGGTTTCCGCCGCTTCTTTGATTTTTACGGGCTCATCGTCTATGGGTTTGAGCGCAGGCAAGTTCTCAAAATCAAAATTTTGTCCAAATTTAAACATGGGCTCATGATCGCTCAAATTTTTATCTGCAACTTCGCCGATCTTCTGCTCATCTTTTTCAGATTTTAGCTCTATTATTTGCTCTTCTTGCGAATCTTCTTTATTTTTATCTCTTATTTTTTGTATATCGTTTTTTACCGCATTCGCTCTTAGATTTATAATACGCTCAAGTTCGTCGTCTTGAGTGTCAAATTTAATACTAGAACCGATAGGCTCGTAGTCCATTGCATCTTCTTGCTGCGACGAGGTAAATCTCAAAGGCTTCATTTAAGCGCTTTCATTATATCTTCAAATGCCGTCACGAACTGCTTTAAGCCGTCGTTTAGCAAGTCTTTGTAAACCTTCTCCATATCTATGTCGGCTCTTTTTACTACGCCAAAAAATTTCTCTATACTATCGTCGCTAACGGCGGTTTTAGGTTCGTTTTTGCTCGCGATAAAAGCTTTGATAGTATCAAGCGGAGCCGTATTTACCGCATTTTGATACATTAGCTCTTTTACGTAGTAGTCTTTTGCCAGCTCATCGCCCTTTACGCCCGTGCTAGCAAATAGCGCGCGCGTCGTCGGCAAGCTTTTATTTTCTATGATTTTATAAATTTTAGTTGCGTTCATAATACCGATTTGACCCGTCGGTAGCGAGTTCTCGCGCATTTTTTCATCTAGCAAGCGATCAAATCTGCTAACAAAAATACTAATCACACTTTTTGGTAGCGGCGTTAGTGGAAATTTTTTCTCATAGGCTTTCACGCCCTCCTCAAAAGCGTCCAAACACGCTACGGCTTGCTCCGGCGAGAAAATTAGCGTCGCATTTACAGCGATACCGCGCGCGGTTAGAGCGCCCATAGCTTCAAAGCCCGCTTTTGTCGCAGGGATTTTGATCATGACGTTTGGCATGCCGATCTCTGCGTGTAGCCTAGCGCCCTCGTCCACCGTAGCCGCGGCGTTATCGCAAAAGCTAGGATCGACCTCGATGCTAACAAACCCGTCGTCGCCGTTTGCGTAATGCCTCAAAAGCTTGGTCGCGGCTATCTTGATATCTTGCACCGCGAGCGCCTCGTAAAGCGCCTTTGGATATTTTTTGCCCATTTGGCCGATGACGTCCTTGTAGGAGTCCGACAAAAACGCGGCTTTAAAGATAGACGGATTTGAGGTCACGCCGTTAATAGCGCCTATTTGAAGTAAATTTTCAAACTCGTCTTGCAAAAAGTCGCGCTCGATAAAGTCGCACCACAATGAAAAATTTATATCGTTATTAAACATTTTTCTCGCCTTTTTATATCAAATTTATGATCTCGCGCAAATCTTTTTTATCCACGCAACAAGTTGCCGCTTGCCTCAAAATTTGCTTCGCGCAAAACGCGATTTTTAAATTTGAATGCTCAAACATAGATAAGTCGTTGGCGCCGTCGCCCACGCTCATCGTCTGCTCTTTTGAGATACCGAGCAAATTTTGTAAATTTGCAAGCATCGCGCCCTTTGAAAAGCCAAACATCATCTCGCCGCCCACGAGTCCGGTTAGGATGCCGTCTTTGTGGTGCAGGATATTTGCAAAGCTAGCGTCAAATTTTAGCTTCTCTTGCGCCCTGTCCGTGCCCGAGTGAAATCCGCCGCTAAAAACTACGACCTTGATGCCTTTGCTTTTTAGATGTGCGATCAACTCGGCGGCTCCTGGCATGAGCGGCAAATTTGAGCAAATTTGATCTACTTTAGCAAGCTCAAGCCCCTTTAAAAGCGAAACGCGGCGTGTCAAGCTCTCGAAAAAATCAAGCTCGCCCGCCATCGCTTTTGCAGTTATTTCACTGACCTCATCGCCCACGCCCTTTGCTGCAGCTAGAAAATCTATCGTCTCGCCGTCCATCAGCGTCGAATCAAAATCAAATACGCAAAGCTTTATCAAATTTGACCCTAGAAATCGCGTTTTAGTAGTGCTTCGACTTTTAAAATCGTAAGGATGTTGTTGTCTCTTTTGCCGATACCGTAAATCATGCCTTTGTCTTTTAAAAGCGTTTCAGGCGGCGGATCGATCCTGTTTTGCTGTATTCTGATGGCTTCCGTTAATCTATCGATCACAAATCCCGCAACATTATCGCCCTCTTTCATCACGATGTACCTCGTGCTTGGGCTAGGTTTTGCGGCATTTAGAGAAAATTTTTTTCTCAAATCGATTAGCGGAATGACGCTACCGCGCAGATTAAACACGCCCAAAACATACTCAGGCACGCTAGGTACGCGAGTGTATTCGATCGGCTTAATTATCTCTTGGATATTTAAAATGGGTATCGCATACTCCTCGTCGCCAACGATAAAGCCGACTAGCTGGACGATCTCCTCGCGCTCTTTTTCGCTCGGGTCTATCACCTGTCTTTTTTGTCTTTTTAGAACCTGATTTAGTTTGTCGTTCATGTTCTATCCTATTAGTTTGATATTTTTTCTAACTACGTTTTCAAGGTACTCGGACGAATACGGCTTGGTGATGTACTCAGTCATTCCTACCTCCACGCCTCTTAGCCTGTCGGTCTTTGACGTCCTTGAGGTTACCGCAATAAGCGGCAAATTTCTATATTTTGAGTACTTGCGAATTTCGCCCGCTAGCGTGTAGCCGTCCATTCGCGGCATTTCAATATCGATTAGCATCGCATCAAGCGCATGTTCGCCAGATTTTACGATAGTTAGAGCCTCGACTCCGTTGGTAGCCTCGATTACCGTTACGCCAAGAGGGGCTAGCGATTTTTGCATTATGGTTCTGTCCATCTTCGAGTCGTCGACGATCAGCACTTTATAATCGCTCGGTTTTTCTTTGACGCTTTTTGAGGATTCCATGCTGGCTTTTATGTCTACTTTTATATCTTTTGCCATCTCCATCATCATACCTACATCGATGATGAGCGTTACGCGGCCGTCGCCTCTTATCGTGGCTCCCGCGATGCCTGGGATATTTTGTAGATAATCGCCCATTGATTTGATGACGATCTCTTCTTGCCCTACGAGGCTATCTACGATGATGCCAAGCTTTGCTTCCGCTACGCCGATAACGACCACGTATGTCTGATCTCCGCCATCAAAGACCTGCTTGACGCCAAAGATATCAGATAGCTTAACCAGCGAAAGCACCTCGTCGCGTAGTCTGAGCACGTTTTTACCGTCGATCGTATAGATATCGTCGATCGGTACGCGCACGGTCTCTAAAACGCTTGCTAGAGGAATAGCGAAAAACTCCTCCTGAGCGCCGACTAAAAGCGACTGGATAATAGCTAGCGTGAGTGGAATTTTTAGCTTCATCGTCGTACCCTTGCCCACTTCGCTTTCGATGTCGATTATGCCGTTTAGCTTTTCGATATTAGTCTTTACGACGTCCATTCCCACGCCGCGGCCGCTTACGTTAGTTACCTTCGCAGCAGTCGAAAATCCAGGCTTAAATATAAGCCCAAACGCCTCTTTATCGCTCATAGTATCGGCTTCGCGCTCGGTGATGATACCCTTTTCTATCGAGCGTGCCTTTAGCATATCGGCATCTAGTCCCTTACCGTCGTCGGTGATCTCGACTACGATATGGTTGCCTTCATTATAGGCTTTTAGCTGGATGGTGCCTTTTTCAGGCTTGCCTGCAGCTAGTCTGGTAGCACCGTCCTCGATGCCGTGGTCGCACGAGTTTCTTATCATATGCACCAGTGGATCGCCGATTTGCTCGACGATAGATTTATCCAGTTCCGTTTCTTCGCCCGTGATCTCAAGGTCGATTTGCTTATTTAGCTCGCGGCTTAGATCGCGGATCATGCGAGGAAATTTATTAAATACTTTCGCGATAGGTAGCATTCTCGTTTTCATAACGGCTAGCTGTATGTCGGTAGTCACTAGGCTTAGGCTGGATACTACTTGATTTAGCTCCTCAAGGAATTTCTCGCCCTCATATCTCTCCTCAACGTCGTCGTAAATTTTGAGCAATCTGTTTTTGCCAAGCACCAGCTCGCCGATCAGGTTCATCAGGTGATCTAGGCGCTTAACCTCAACGCGTATAGTCTGCTCGTCGGCGCTAGCTCCACTTGATGGAGCCGGTACTTTTTTGTCCTCTTTTTTGTTGGCAGGCTTTGCGGGAGCGGGCTTTGTAGACGGAGCTGAATTTGACGGTGCAGAAGCTTGAGGTGCAGCAGGCGCTGCAGGTTTTGGTGCTTCGCATGCTGCTGCTTTTTGGGCCCGTCTTGCCTGATCTTCAGCCTTTCTTACTTTCAGCAGTCTTTCTATCTCGGCTTCGACTTCGTCGTCGCTTAAATTTGATAAATTCTCATCGCTAATAGGTTCGGGCTCAGGCTCTTTTGGCGTCTCTACTACAGGCTCTGGTACCACGGGGGCAGGCTCGCTAGCGGCCACATTCGGGGCTTCGCCTTCGGATATCGCGGTTAGTCTTTTGCAGATATCTTCTATCTCGATGCCTACGTCCGTATCGTTACCGCTATCTCTGATACCGTGCAGTAGCCCCTTCATCATATCCACAGACTCTAGCACCACGTCCATGATATCCGGAGTTATCTTTAGTTCGTTGCGGCGGGCTTTGTTTAGCACGTCCTCCATGTGGTGCGTAAGCTTAGTAAGAATATCGAAATTTAAAAAGCTCGATGACCCCTTGACCGTATGCGCAACGCGGAAAATTCTATTTAAAAGCTCTAAATCTTCAGGATTTGACTCTAGTTCTATGAGGTCATGGTCTATTTGTTCTACTAGTTCGAAGGCTTCAACCAGGAAGTCTTCCATTATTTCTCTCATATCATCCATGATTTTCCCCCTTATTTCTTGTGCGCTTCGATCACGCGAAGCACCTCGTTATAAAATAGCGATGCGTCAAATTTGGTTAGATACGCGGCGGCACCGGCCTCTCTGCTTTGAGCTTCGCTATAGTCGTTGCTTAAAGAAGAGTTAAATATGATAGGAATTCCCGTATATCTCGGATCGTCTTTTATCGTCGATGCAAAGCGGTATCCGTCCATCTGAGGCATCTCGATATCGCTCAAAATCACTCTTAAAAAGTTATTTAACTTATCGCCGTACATCTCGTAAAGATCCTCCATCCTAGCAAGCCCCTCTACGCCATCTTTTGCTTCGACTACTTTTAGTCCCATTTTTTCTAGCATATCTTTTACTAGTTTTCTTGCCGTCGAGCTATCGTCTAGCACTAGTGCTAAACCGCTTAAAAGCTTACTTTGATCGATCTCTACTTCCATTTTCGGGCTATAAATGCCAAGCTCTTCGACGACGCTTTCAAGGTCTAATATTAGCAAAACTTCGTCGTTTTCGATGCGAGTTACGCCTGTTATCTTGCCTTTATCTAGCGTTCCGGCATTTGAGGCAAAAGTCGCCGCCTCGATGTCCGCCCAGCTTATGCGCCTGATTCGCTTTGCCTCGTGGACGATAAAGCCTATCAATATACCGCTAAATTCGGCAATGATGACGCGAGGCTTGATAGCTCCGCCCTTAGGCTCGTTTATCTGCATCCATTTAGCTAAATTTATGACAGGTATCACGACGCCGCGCAGATCAAAAATCCCCTCGATATACTCGGGTACTCCGGGAAGCTCGGTTAAATTTGGCATCTTAATGATCTCGCGTACCTTAGCGACGTTGACGCCGTATATGCCCTCATATACATTGTCTCCCGACTGCTTAAAGATACGAAAATCAACAAGCTCCATCTCATTTGAACCGGTTTTTAATGTGCCGTTGTTAAGCATTTTAAACCTTTACGCTCTTTCGAGCAAACTTAATATTTTGGTCGTATTCTACTACAAAATAGCTTTGCTCGCATGCAAAAGATGGAATATTTATATATTTTTGTTTACCTATCGTGTATTGTTCACCTTGGTGATAGTGCCCCTCGATGACGACGTCAGCCTGGTAAAATGCGTTATATCGGCGCATTTTTGCCTCGACTAAATTCTTAAAATTCGGTATTTTATAATCTAAAATTTTTTGTTTAAGCTTATTTAAAATTCGTTTCGAGAGTCTAAAATTTAAAAATTTATCGAAAAAATTCATTGTTTTTAAAAAAAATTTGACGCGTAAAAATCTCAAAGCGTATTTCGAAACGAAAGGCAAAAATATATCCCCGTGTGCGATAAGCACGCTCTGACCATACTCAGAGGCAAATTTAACCGGCTGAGCGCCGATCGGATAGGCTTTGACATTTTTAAAAAGCCTTGCTAGGTTAAAATCGTGATTTCCTTCGAAATAGTAAATTTCCATTTCCTCGCCCAGCTCGTCGATCGCGCGGACGTATCGCTCGTAAAATTTGACGAAAAACTCGCACTCGACCGCCAGAAAATCAAACATATCGCCCATCAAAAACAGCTGCGGCGTCTTTATCTCGCCGCTTTTCAACGCGCACAAAAAATGCCAAAAATTTTCGCGATTTTCGTTTTCGTGCGAGTCGGCGATAAAGATCGCACTGCTTTTTACGACGATTTGCTCAGGCATCAAATTTTACTTTTTGCGGCATCAAATTTGCGGCTATGAGTTTTAAATTTAGCGAGCCGAATTTGAAAAACTCGGCAAACGCCGTAGTTAAATTTAAAGGCTCAAATTTAGCGGCCGAGCTCGTAAATTTAACGGTTTTAAACGCGCTCATCGGCTTGAAATTTGATCGGTTTGTAGCTAACAGATACTATCTCGACGTCGCTTCTGCCGTTTGGCAAATTTAGCGCGACCTCATCGCCCTCGCTCTTGCCGATTAGCTGTTTGGCTAGAGGTGAGTTTATCGAGATGAGTCCGCGCTCTAGGTTGCTCTCTGGCGTACCCACTAGCGTGTAGGTTTTTTCTAGCTCGGTTTCTACGTCCATGATGACGACCGTGGAGCCAAATTTTACCTTATCGTGCTCGTATTCGGCGGGATCGATTACCTTGGCGCGGCTTACTATGTCGCTAAGCTCGGCTATACGGCTCTCGATAAACGCCTGTTTTTCGCGTGCGGCGTGGTATTCGGCGTTTTCTTTTAGGTCGCCGTGACTGCGCGCAATGTCGATCTCCTCGACGATATTCGGACGTTCGACGGTCTTTAAATTTTTTAGTTCGTTTGTGATTTTTTCATATCCAAAAAGCGTCATCGGTTCGGTCATTTTTTATCCTTTATTCGTTATTAAAATTTGCGCTACGCTGGCTGCAGAGCCGTGTTCTAGGTATTTTCGTAGCTTCTCGCAGCCTTTGATAAATTTCTCTTTATCGCAGCTCTCGTAGGCTTTTATTAGATTACTTGGCGTTACTTCCTCTTGCAACAGCTCCTCGTGCAGCGCCGCTTCGCCCATAAAATCAAACATGATATTTGCAAGCCCGATGTGGCGCAGCTTCACAAACATCCGCGCTATCATTATATCGATGGCTTTGGCTTTATAGGCTAGTACAAACGGCGTGCCCACGAGTGCAGCCTGCAGTGTCGCAGTGCCAGAGCAGATAAAGGCAAACTCGCTTTGCAAAAGTGCGCGCGGCGCGTCCGTAACCACGCTAAAGTCGCTAACATCGCCGTAAATTTGCATATCGTTTGCCAAAAAAGGCGGCACGACGAGCAGCTTTTCTTTATCTTTTATTTGGACGGCAACTTCGCGAAAAATCGGCATCAATCGCGAAATTTCGGCGCGGCGGGATCCGGGCATAAAAGCGATCTTACCGCTTTGCAAAAGCTCGTTTTTTCGTACTCGCAGCTCGTCAAGTAGCGGGTGTCCGACGTAGCGTGAGCGATTGTAGTACATCCCGTCAAACGGCAAAATCGAAGCCAAATGATCGCAGTACGCCTCGACTTTCGCCACGCGTCCGGCCTTCCACGCCCACACCTGCGGCAAGATATAGTAGGTCACCGGCGTTTTGATACCGGCTTCTTTGATCGCTTTGGCTAGCGGCAGGTTAAAGGCGGGGCTATCGATAAGTAGCACGGCGTCGCACTGCGCGGCTAGGCGCGTCATCTCTTTTATCGCGCGTTTTGCCTTAAAATAAAGCGGCAAAACCTCCACGAAGCCCATCGCGGAAAACTCCGAGCTTCGCATAAAAGGTTCACCGAATTTTTCGTCAAAAATGCCTTTTAGTTCGCACTTTGGCAGATGCTCTAAAACCTGCTCGAAGTGCAAATTTGCAGAGGCCTCTAAACAAGAGACGAGTAGCTTCACTGATTACCCTCAAAGTCCTCGGCTAAGTTTGCAAGC